>CALBHI010000091.1 GCA_937894535.1 uncultured Verrucomicrobiota bacterium | reverse complement strand
CCCTTGTCGCCGATCATGCGCGCGGAGGCGAAGACGATCTGGCGCGAGGGATTGATCGCTTCCTCAATGCGGGTGATGCAGAACTTGCCAAAGCGGGCGAAATTCGCGTCGGTCGGACGGATCCCCTGCCCGCTGTTGCCCGAGTCGTCGCCGCCCACGAAAAACGTGTTCATCCCGAACGAAGGCGACACGCTGACCGCATAGGCTTCGGACGAGGCGTCGGTCAAATCGGAGGCAACGCGGGTCGCCCACATGATCTTCTTGTCGGCGCCGCCGGCATAGGGCAGCAGGCGCCACGGGTAGCGCGCGCTGGCCGGAAAGGACAGCGGACGGCCGTCCGGCCCGGACACCGGTGCGTTGCGGTAGCCGGGCAGGATCGCGCCGTCGTGGTCGGCGGCATAGTTGAACAGGCCGATCATCAGGTTGCGGCCGCAGGCCTTCTCGCGGACCATCCGTCCTTTCTGAAGCGCACCGGTGACGACCGGCACCAGCAGGGCGGAGAGGATGCCGAGGATGGCGATGACGACGAGCAATTCGATCAGGGTGAAGCCGCGTGGTTGTTTCATGGCAGGCGCAGACGATGGAATTCCACGGGTTGGTTGGTGGTGGTGATGATGGTCTGGTAGCCGGTGGCGTTGGTGCGGGCCATCACGGTCAAGGGCGTCCAGGCGGGTGCAAGCAGGTCGGTGGCGCGTTCGACGAGGGCGGGAGCGGTGGAGCTGGTCCAGCGCACGACGCGGACATCGTCCGACAGGCCCCCGGCGAGTTCGGGGCGCAGCCGGTAGGTGATGGTCAGGGCGGCGGGCGGATCGATCACCGACTCCTTCTGCGCCCAGACCGGGAACACGGCCGGGCCCATGAAGGTGGACGGATGCAGGGTGGCGATGACCAGGCCGAGCATGCCGTCGTCGAGCGCCTGCTGCAGGTAGGATTGGATCAGCGGCTCGGTGGTGTTCACGTCGAAGGTGAAGGTGGTCGGCAGCGGGATGGCGGCACCGGGGGTAATGGGCGCGGTGCCGACCGCGAAGGGAATGGGATCAAATCCGTTGGTGAAGGATCCGTCGGGAGTGAGGCTGTTCGAGACATCGACGAGGGCGCCGGTGTGGAGGCCGAGGGCGTACACGGTGCGCACGTTGCGGAAGGTGACCGGCGGGAAGCCCGGTTGGAACGGGCCGTTTTCGCCGAACGAGGCGGGAGTGTTGGTGCCGCGCCAGCCGGCACCAAAGAGTTCCATCGGGCGGCCGGGGTCGGAGTCGGCGGTGAAGAGGGCTTGGGTGGCGGCGAGGTAGGAGGTCCAGGCATCGGGGGTCGGATCGTATTCGGTTGCACCGTCGGACATGGTCGCCTCGAAGCGGCAGCTGACGATCTGATAGGCGTCGGGGCCGAGACCGGCGGGGATGGCGTTGGTGAGGACGAACCCGAAGTAGACTTGGGCATCGCGGTTATCGAAATCGGGATCGATGACGCCGAACGAGGAAGCGCTCGGACGGCTGCCCAGCGGGTCGCTGCCGTTGAATGGATACATCCAGCGGTCGAAGTCCGGACGGTTGGTCGCGGCGGTGCCGGCACCCGCGCCGCGGGTGTGGATAGCCGGGTTGTCGATGTCGAGCACGTACGGACCGGCGGTGTTGCCGAAGCCGGTCGGCGCGTAGAGGAGGACCTGGATATTGCCAACCGAGGAGAATACGCCGGTAAAGCTGCCGGCGCCGAAGGTGATGAAGCCGGGGTTGGCGGGATCGATCGGGACGACAAGCTGGCCCCATTCGCCGGAGGGCAGCAGGGCGGTTGGCTCGATCGACGCGCCGGGGCTGTTGGCCGGGGCAGCGAGACGCAGGCCAATCAGCGCGGGCACGCCGAGGTGGTGGCGGACGTTGATGGTGAAGGCGGCCACACCGGAGGTCAGCCAGTTCCCGACAAACGCACCGCCGCTGGTGCCGAACGAGGAGTGGCCGCGGATGGCCAGGCGCGACGCGCCGTCGGCGAGGCCGGTGAAGGTTACGTTGGTGTTGCGGGCATAGGCGTCGGCCGCGCCGCCGGGACCGCCGGAGCTCACCCACGCCAGCGGGGTGACCGAATCGGTGAAACGCCAGTTCGCCGCATTCGACGAAAAGGTTTCGGTGAAGCCGGAGACGGCGAGGGCGGAAGACCAGGGGACAAACGCGAGGGCCAAGAGGGGGATTACCTTCATGAATACCGTTTCCTTCGTTCAGGTGGTGATGGTGTTGACGAGGTCGCGCCAGGTTTCCAACTCGGCCTTGCCGGGTTTGCGTTCGCCGAAGAACAGGGCGAGGTCCTCGCCGCGGGCATCGAAGAATTCGATCGAGGTGACGATGCCGTCGAGGGTGGGTTTGCGCACCAGCCAGGCCTCGGCGATGAGCTCGGTGCGGATGTGCAGGTTGAAGCCGGGATCGAGGACGTTGAGCCACTGGTCCATGCGTTCAATACGCTCGACCGGGCCGGTGTGGATCTGGAGGCAGCCGGGGTTGCCGACGAACACCATGATTGGAACCTTCAGCTCGGCGGCGCGGCGGAGCAGCGGTTCGATGACGGCGGGCGAAAGCCGGGTCGCGATGTCATCACCGACGAGGGCATTCGCATCGCGGCGGGTGAGGCCGAGGTCGCGGATCATCGGGAAGAAGTCGTGGGTGTCCTTCATGGCCTGCCAGCGGGTGCGCAACGTGTCGCGGTCGGCAGGGGCTTTCGGCGCGGCGGCCGGAACGGATTGCGCGGGAGCGGCCGGATGAAAGTCGGGCGACTGGTCGGAACTCGTGAACCGGGTGACGAGGGTTCGGTAGGCTTCGAGATGGCTATCGGAGCGCAGGTAGATCTTGTGCACCGCATGGCCGTGGGCATCGAACACCTGAAAACTCGGGATCACCCGGCCATGGCTGAGCTGTTCGACGGCGAACAGGTGTTGCCAGTGGCGCAGGAAGATCCGGAGATCAACATGGCGGTTCACGACCTGGGCCATCGTTGATCCGAAGAAGGCGACATGGTCGAACACACCGTCCTTCTCGTGCACGAACGCCTCGTTGCGGGTGAGCACCATAACCTCGCCGAGGGACGTGAGCGCCGGGATGAACTCGGTCCAGCGCGGATCGAGGCGGACGGATTCGGCGCCGCAGCCGCCGGCAATGAGCGCGCCTTCGGACGAGCCGAGCAGGCGGGCGAGTTCGCGCATCGGGGTGTGGGGTTTTTCGGTGCGCAGGGCCTCGAAGCGCTGGCGCAGGGAGGCGGGTTCGGTGTGGGTGGTGGTGGTCATGGTTGGTTCTCCAGTTCAGGTTGCAGGGCATCGGGAGTCGGCACGAACACCGGCCGGCCTCCTTCGGGGGTTACACAGGTCAGGTCAATCATCAGGGCTTCGCGCAACAGCGGGCAGGTCATCACCATCGCGACCGATCCGACCGCGAGCAGGCGGCCGTCGCGCATCAGCATGACTTCGTCGGCGTAGGCGGCGGCGAGGTTGACATCGTGCAGCACCACCAGCACGGCGACCCCTTCAGCGGCGACCTGGCGGGCGATCTGCAGGATGCGTTGCTGGTGAACGAGGTCGAGGTGGGCGGTGGGTTCGTCG
The DNA here is from genome assembly GCA_937894535.1 of uncultured Verrucomicrobiota bacterium. Taxonomy (GTDB): domain Bacteria; phylum Verrucomicrobiota; class Kiritimatiellia; order CAIVKH01; family CAIVKH01; genus CALMUP01. The sequence goes on along the minus strand of CALBHI010000091.1, from coordinate 3,623 downwards.
AGCAGCAGGATCCCCTGCCCCTTCCGGCGGGCCTCATGGAGCTGGGCCAGGGCGCGGGCGACGTGCACGCGCTGGCGTTCACCGCCCGACAAGGTGTCGACCATGCGTTCGGCAAAGCCGGACAGGCCCACCTGCGCGAGCGCCTCAGTGGCGATGTCGAGGTCGTGGCGATCGGGGTGGCGCGTATGGGGCAGACGGCCGAGCATCACGAGGTCCACGGCTCGGAAGGCGAAGGGCGATGGAACGGATTGCGACACCACGGCGCGGCAACGGGCCATCTCGGCCACCGGGCACGCGGTCAGGCAGCGTTCACGCCAGCGGACGCGGCCGGCATGAGGGCGCGCCTCGCCGCTGAGCAAGCGCACCAGGCTGCTTTTGCCCGCCCCGTTCGCGCCGAGAAGCGCGGTGACGCGGCCGGCGGTGAAGGCATGGCAGACATCGCGCACCACGGCACGGCCACCGCGTTCGTAGGTCACCTGGTCGAGCGCCATCATCGCGGAATCTCCCGGCGTTCGCGGAGCAACAGGAACAGGAAAAACGGGGCGCCGAGCAGCGCGGTAACCAGTCCGATCGGCAACTCCACTGGCGCGGCCACGGTGCGTGCGAACAGGTCGGCCAAAGGTAACAGCACCGCCCCGAGCAGGCCAGCGGCCGGGAGCAGCACGCGGTGGTCCGGTCCGGCGAGCAGGCGCACGATGTGTGGCGCGACCAGGCCGACAAAGCCGATCAAGCCGGTGAATGCCACCGTGGCGCCGACGGCAAGACAGGTCACGATGATCGCACCGCGCTTCACCCGCTCGACCGGAACACCGAGCAGCGCGGCTTCGCCCTCGCCCAGCAGCAGCGCGTTCAGCCACGGCGCGACCAGGCGGTACAACACCAGCGCGGGCAGCAGGGCTACGGCCAACCAGGCGATCGACGGCCAGTTGGCGCGACCCAGGCTGCCAAAACTCCAGAACGCCACCTCGCGCAACTGGGCATCGTCGGCGATCAACATCAGCAAGCCGATCGCCGCACCAGCCAGCGCATTGATCGCGATGCCGGCCAGCAACACCTGTTCGATGCGGGTCTGGCCGGCGCTGCGCGCGAGCCGCAGCGTGAGTAGCACGGTGAGCCATCCGCCCACAAACGCGGCGGCGGGAAGGACGAATGGCGAGGACCAGCCGAGATCCACGAAAAAGGTCGAACCGATCACGGTCACGGCCGCCGCCGCGACCGCCGCACCGCTCGACACGCCGACCAGGGCGGGATCGGCCAGCGGGTTGCGAAACAGGGCCTGCATCAGCACGCCCCCGATGGCGAGGGCCGCGCCGGCCAGCGCCCCCATGATCGCGCGCGGAGCGCGGATGTGCGCGATGACCAACGCCTCGCGTTCGCTGACGGCCCATGCGGTCTCGAAACCGACGGCGTTGGCCAGTGCGGTCACCACGGACGCCGGAGCGATGGGCAATGCGCCGATCGACAAGGCGGCCACCAGCACCGCGAGCAACGCGGCGGCCAGCACGGGCACCAGCCACCAGCCACGCGGGCGGAGGCTGTGTCGCCGTTGGGTGACCGCCGAGTCGAGCGGGGCTAGGATGAGCGCGGCGGATTTCACGGAATCAGCGCCTCGCGCAGTTCAGCGATGGCTGCGGGCAGGCGCGGACCGAACCCGAGCAGATACAGGTCATCCATGGCCACCACGCGGCGAGCCTCCCCGGCTTTCGTCGCAGCCACGCCCGGAACGGCCCATAACGCGTCGGGCCCACCGATACTGCCCAACCCGGAGGTGGTGGCGAGGATCACCTCGGGATTCGCCGCGACCAGCGCCTCGGCGGTCAGCGGACGGTAGCCGGAAAATCCCTCGATCGCATTCACACCGCCGGCGAGGCGGATGATTTCATCGGCGGCGGTGCCCGCGCCCGACACCTGGAGCGTGCCGGCACCGCGGGCGAACACGAAGACCACGCGCGGGCGCGGTTCCACAACGGCGGCGGCAACTTCGGCCAGCGTGGTTTCCAGTGAAGCCGCGATGGCTTCGGCCTGTTCGCGGCGGCCCAGCGCCGCGCCTACCGAACGCACGCGGTCCAACAAACCGGTCACCGTCGCCGAGGATGGAATCCGCACCACGCGCACTCCGGCTGCAGCGAGTTGCTCCATGACTTCGGGCGGACCCGACTGTTCGTGCGCCAGCACGAGGTCGGGGTTCACCGAAAGCAGCCCTTCAGCCGAGACCATCCGGTAGTACCCCACGCGCGGCAGCGCACGGTTCTCGGACGGGTACACGCTGGAGTCATCCACCGCCACCACGGTTTCGCCGGCACCGAGTGCCCACGCCGTTTCGGTGATCGCGCCGCCGAGACACACCACGCGGGTCTGTGCGGATACCGATAACGCGCAACCTGCGGCCCCTACCACCACCATCCATTTCCTGATCTTCATCTGATCCCTCCGGGACAAAAAAAGGCGTAACCTGACGCGGACACCGGTCCGCCTCACGTTACGCCTCAACTTGTCCGCCATGTGCGGACCCGCTAGCCGTCCCTGCTATTGTTGTTTAGTTTACTGCATCCAGACCGGCCAAGGTGCGCTCCAATTTCGCACGCAACTCGCCGAGCCGTTTCGATTTGAACGACTGTTTGGTCTCCTCCAGCACCGCGACCACTTCCTGCAGCGCCTCGCGCAATACCTGCTCGCGGGCCGACACGGTCGCCGGGGTTCCGGCGGCATCCAGCCACCGCATCACCACCGAACGCTGCAGCGCCAACCGCTGTTCCACGTCGTCGAACAAACTCTCCATATACGCCCGCATCATGCCGGGCGGCGGCTCAACCGACGGGGTCATGCGACCAACCAATTCGCTTCCATGTTGGCATACTACTACATTGTGTATATATGTCAAACAAATAGATTATAGGCAGATCACTTTTGCTTTAACCGCCTGTCACCGCGCTCATTCCACTTGTGCCGGATCACAAACCTGGCGCATGCTGCGGATTTTTGCGGGAGGAACAGATGATGAAGCGCAGGGAGTTCATGACGCGGGCGTTGCCGGCCGCGGTGGGTGTGGCGGCGGTGGCGGGATGCCGGGCGCAGGAGGCCGGTCCGGCGGTATCGACCCAGCCCCGGGTGATGTGGCGGATGGCGTCGAGTTTTCCGCGCAGCCTGGACATCCTGTACGGCGCGGTGGAGTTTTTCGCGGCGCGGGTGGCGGCGTTGACCGACGACCGTTTCACCATACGCCCCTACCCCGCCGGCGAGATCGTGCCCGGCAACCAGGTGCTCGATGCGGTGCAGCAGGGCACGGTGCAGTGCGGCCAGACCGCGAGTTACTATTACACTGGGAAACACGAGGCGCTGGCCTTCGACACCTGCGTGCCGTTCGGATTGACCGCACGCCAGCAGTTCGCCTGGATGCAGGCGGGCGGGCTGGAACTCATCCGCGAGGTGCTGGCCGGCTTCAACATCCTCTCGTTTCCAGCGGGCAGCACCGGCGCACAGATGGGCGGCTGGTTCCGCCGCGATATCCGCTCGGTGGCCGATCTCAACGGACTGAAGATGCGCATCCCCGGGTTGGGCGGCGAGGTGATGAGCCGCATGGCGGTGACGGTGCAGCTGATCGCCGGCTCGGATGTGTACATGGC
>CALBHI010000090.1 GCA_937894535.1 uncultured Verrucomicrobiota bacterium | reverse complement strand
CGAATCAGCACGGCGGCCTGGCGTTGGCCCTCCTCGGTCAAGGCCACGGCGTCGCCGACCCCCGGCGAGACCAATCCATTGCGTACCAGCATCCGCCGGATACGCCGCTGTTGCACACGGCCGAGATCTAGTCGACCCGCGACATCAGGCCATCGAACCACCGCCCCGGCGTTGCCATGCTCCTCGTGCGAACGGAACAGATACCCCAGCACATCTTCGCCGCCAATGCGGTCGCGCAGGGAACGCTGGTTGAGCCAGCGCGCCAGCACGCCATGTTCCGGTGCGGCGAGGAAGACCAGGGCGAACAACAAGCCGGCAGCCACCGCCATCGATCCCGACGTCGAGGTGTCCACGAACCCGAACCAAGGCGGGATGCCGATCGCCATCACATGGCCGCCGACCGCACTGAGCAAGGCCACGACCGCGCTGGCCGCCATGACACCGGGAAGTCGCCGGGCCAGCAAGGTGCCGCAGACGCCCGGCACGATCAACATGGCGATGACCAGGATGCTGCCGACGCTTTCGAACGACGCCACAGCCGTTACCGCCACCAGGGCCATCAGCAGGTAGTAGATTCGGCGCGGCCGCAACCCCAGTGCAGCCGCGGCTTCGGGATCAAATGCCGAAAGGACCAGCTCCTTGTAGAACAAGCCGATCACCACCCCATTCAAGGCCAGCACGCCTACGCCCATGGCAAACGCACGCGGCCATTCCCAGGGACCCACCGCCACGGTATCAAGCGGCGAAAGCTCGATCGCGCCGTACAACACACAGCCGGGGTCGAGGTCCACGGAGTCCGCAGCCTGCGTAATCAACAACAAGCCGATCGCGAACAACGTCGTGAAGATCACCCCCATCGCCGCATCCGCCTCCATGCGCCCATTGGTCCGTATCCACTCGGTCAGAAAGGCGGTGGCCAAGCCTGCGGCAACCGCACCGGCAAACATGGGCAGCGGATGGCGATCGCCCGAAAGCATAAACGCCACGGCCAAACCAGGCAGCACGGCATGGCTGATGGCATCCCCCATGAGGCTCATGCGCCGGACGACCAGAAAGTTGCCCACCAGGGCGCAGGACAAGGCAATCACCATACCGGTCAGCACAATCCAGGTATCGAGCATGCTCCATGCGCTCATACCGGTCCGCCCTTCCAACTTTCCGCGCCGCTCCCCCCCAACGGATGCGGGCTCGCGGGCAGTCCCGCGTCGGACAGACCTCCCGGAACCGTCGCTTCCAGCTCGCGCACCATCGCAGCGCCCAGCACATGTTCAATTTCATCGGCGTCGCGGTCGACATGCTGCGGATCCACCTCGGCATGCCGGATCAAATACCATTCCCACAACCGGTGATTCCGTACCAACTGCCGGGCATGCTGCATGCCGCGCCCGGTCAAGCGCACCAGCGGCCAGGCATCCAGCTCCACCTCGCCATCGGCCGCCGCTTCCCGCAACACCCGTTGCAGCCGCATTTGCGACCAACGCCGAACCGCGGCCAGGTCGCCGGCCGACACCAAGGCCGTGCCGGCCCCCGGGTGTGTCCCGCGCCCACCCCGCTGCTCCCATTGCTCGTACAACGCCCGCAACACATGGTGCCGCTCCATGCGGGCCGCGAGGCGGATCCGCCGCACGGCTTCCGGCACGAGTCCGCGACGGCGACCAACCAACAGGCTGACGAGGAACAAGGCCGAGCAGGACAGGACGATCACCGAACCGGCCGGAACCCGCGGGAACAACGCGCTCAAGGCCGCACCCGTCACACACGCCAACCCGCCCAGTACCGATGCAATGATGACCATCGCCCCCAACCGATCCGTCCAGAACCGTGCCGTGACCGCCGGAGTGATCAACAACGCGATCATCAGGATCAGGCCTACCGCCTGAAGTCCAATCACCGTCACCACCACGACCAGTCCGGTAAGCAGGGCATCCACCCTTCGCACCGGCCACCCTTGCGCACGGGCGAATTCAGCATCGAAGCAAACCAGCCGGAACTCCTTGAAAAAGGCCAGGCAGATCAGCGCCGCCACCAGCGCCGATCCCGCGAGCAACCAGGCATCGGACGCAAGCATCGACGCGGTTTTGCCGTAGATGAACGATTCCAATCCGGCCGACGACCCGGACTTCATCCGCTGGGTAAAACCGAGTAACACCACGCCCGCGCCGAAGAAAACACTGAGCACGACCCCCAGGGCGGCATCCTGTTTCACCTTCACGCTCGATGTGATGACGTGCACCGCCGCCATGCCCAGCAACCCGCTGAACAAGGCACCGGCCAGCAAGGCGAGCCATGTCTTGCCATCCCCCCCCAGCACGGTCATTACCATGAACGCGGCAACGATACCCGGCAGCGCGGCGTGACTGACCACATCGCTGATCATCGCCCGCTTGCGCAAGACCATGAACGATCCGACCGCGCCCGACACCATACCGAGCAACAGGGAACCCAGCAACACCACACGGGTATTGTAGTCGGCCAAACCGGTCAGCCGGCGAAGATCCTCCCATGGAAACTCCGTTGGCATGTCAGTGCGGAGAACGAGCGACCGCTTCCGCCGCTTCGTCCAGCAGGGTCAATCGACCGCCATACGTCTTATGCAGATTATCGCGGGTGAAGACCGAGCTGGTCGGACCAACGGCGACCACCCGCATGTTCAACATGATCACCCAGTCAAAGTAGTCCGCCACCGTCTGCAGGTCATGGTGCACCACCAGAACCGTCTTGCCGGCTTCACGCAAACCGCGGAGCAACGCGACAATCACCTTTTCCGTCGCCGCATCCACCCCGGCAAACGGTTCATCCATGAAGTAGAGATCCGCCTCCTGAGCCAGCGCTCGCGCCAGGAATACCCGTTGCTGTTGCCCCCCGGACAACTGGCTGATCTGACGGTCGGCATACTCGGCCATGCCCACCTGATCCAGCGCCGCCCGCGCGGCCTCCCGGTGTGACCGCGAGACCGGACGGCACCAGCCGATCCGCCCATACCGCCCCATCGTGACCACATCAAGGGCGCTCACCGGAAAGTCCCAATCCACGCTTTCACGTTGCGGCACATACGCGACCCGCTGCGATTGTTCCCGGTAGGGCCGCCCGTAGATCATGACCTCGCCGGAGGCCCGGGGCATCAGGTCAAGGACCGCCTTGATCAGCGTGCTTTTACCGGCGCCGTTTGGCCCGATGATCCCCACCAGGTTTCCCTCCGGAATATCAAAGTCGACATCCCACAACACGGGCTTGCGGTGATAGGCCACCGTCATGTCGTGGATGGCCAGCGGATGCGACGGTGAATGTTCATGGCGGGAGACCGCGGGAATACCGGTCATGGCGCCTCCTCCAGCGACCAGGCAGCAAAGCCGCCCTCTGGTACCGTTCCACCGAGCGCACGGGCAATGGTCTGAATGTTATGCTCGATCATGCCCAGGTAGGTTCCCTCCCTTGTTCCGGGAGCACCCATCGCATCCGAAAACAGCGATCCGCCAATCACCACCGCATGCCCGCGGGCACGGGCGCCCTCCACCAACGCCCGGACATTCTTGTCCGCCACACTCGTTTCAACGAAAATGGCACCCACCGCACGCGCCACGAGCACATCGACCAGACGGTTGATATCATGGAGTCCGGCCTCCGACTCGGTGGACAACCCCTGTATGCCCATGACCTCGAGCCCGTAGGCGCGGCCGAAATAGTGAAACGCATCGTGCGCCGTGATCAACACCCGCTTCGAGGCCGGAATTGTTTCCGCGATCGCACGCACATAGCGGTCAAACCGTTCCAGTTGCCGCGCCGCAGCCGCAGCGCGCTCCCGGAACAGGTCGGCCCGTGAAGGTCGGAGCGCAGCCAAAGTTTCCGCCACCGGAACCAAGGCCTCCGACCACAATCGCACATCCATCCACACATGCGGGTCATGATGGCCCGCGTCGTCCCCGGCAAGCAGCCGCGCCGCGCCGATCACCTCCGCCACCGCCACCACCGGTTTCCCCCGCTCCCGCACCCGGTTGAGCACATCCGCCATGCGCCCCTCCAGCAGCAACCCGTTGTAGAACACCACCTCCGCCCGCTGCAACAACACCACGTCGTTGCGGGTCGGTTTATAGACATGCGGATCAACCCCCTCGCCGATCATCGTGACGACATCCACGTCGTCGCCCCCGACCGCACGCACCAGATCCGCCACCATGCCCACCGTGGCCACAGCCCGAACCGGCTCGCCCCACACCACCGCAGGACCGAGTAAAACGGCTAAAAATAGAGAAATCCATTTCATGGCACCATCGCTTTTTGATTATTCAAAGTACAAGTTACCACACTTCAACATTCCTGCCAAATGGATTTATCGAACGTCGATCTTACCGGCAACGTGCGCGCTGAGGCTGAGGGTTTTGCGGGAGTCCCCGAAGCGGATGGTGATGGATTCGGCGGGGTCGCACCGTTCCACCACGTGGAGTGATGCACCGGGGATGAGTCCCACCGCGCGCGCATAGGAAAGAAAACGCGGTGACTGGTCCGTAATGCGGGAGATGGTGATCCTGGCACCTTTGGCCATGGTCGCCAGGCAGGTGGTCGAAACAGATGAGATCGCCCCGTCGTTCGCCGGGATGGGGTCGCCGTGCGGATCATGGGTCGGCCGGTTGAGCAAGGCATCCATCCGGTCGAGAACCTTGTCGGAGATCGCGTGCTCCAACCGTTCCGCATCCTCGTGAACTTCCGACCAGTCCATGCCCAGCACTTTGACCAGGAAAGCTTCCGCGATGCGGTGCCGCCGCAACACCTTCAAGGCAAGATGCTCGCCCTGTTCGGTGAGGCGCACCCCCACCCGCGGTTCATAGACCAACAATCCGTCATCAGCCAGAGCCTTGATCATGGTGGTGGTCGTGCCCGGCGTAATGCCAAGCGCTTCGGAGATCCGCCCCATCGGGGCCACCTCTCCCCGGACATCCTGTTGAATCAGATAAACCTGTTTGACGTAATCTTCCACCGTGCTGGTCGGCATGGCACTACTCCCGAATGGTTGGCACGAGGAACCGTACAACATACCGGGGCGAACGCCAACGGTGATCAGAAACGCCAGATGAACGGGTCGCCCGTGGTCTCGATCAACCGGACGGATGGCCGACGGGCAATGCGGTCACGGATGGCCAAGTCCCCCCACGGCAATCGCCGGAATGCCTCAAGATTGATCCGGATCCAGTCCGGGGCCACGGCATCAAGCCACAGTTCGCCCAGGGCCTGGTCCGAGTCACATCCGCCAACAACCAGACCGGTAGCCGACCAGTCCACCGGAAGCGCGAGCAAGGTCCCCTCAAGTCCGGCGTCCATCTTTCCGGCCATGACCACCGCGTTATGTCCCCGGCTGGCCCGGATGACCAGCGCCGATTGGCCGGCGGTGCGGTACACCGGCACTCCGCGCGGCCACAACCGCTCAACCACCAGATCACCGGCCGTGGCGATGCTGGTGCTTTCCGGCCATGGCTGAACCCGGTCAACGCCCAACCGATCCACCCACCGCTGGCGATGCGCCTCGAACGTGGCTTGCCGAATCAGCGGCTGTGGATGGCGCACCATCCGCACGTCCATCGCATCGATCAGCGCACCCAGTCCCCCGTACGCTTCACTGTTCGCCCGGGTGATCCAGACGGCATCAATCCGGTGAATGCCCCGGGCGCGCAAAGCCCGTATCACACGGCGATGCTGGTAATGCGGCCCCGCATCAAACACCACCACCCGGTCACCCGGCCCGTCGAGAACGACCACGTCACCTTCACCCGCCGGTACCGATACCAGTTCGATCGTGTCGGACCAGGCCCGCCATCCCATGGACCCGATCACCATCGCCAACAAACAGGCCAAGGCGGCAACCCGCCGCCACGCGTTGGCAACTGCCGCCACGATCACCATCAGGTACCACACGATTACCAGCGCCAGCGGCCAGGTCGCAACATACCAACACCCGAACGGCCAACGCGCCGCCCCCTGGATCCCCTGCAACAGCGCCGAGGCAAAGACATCGTGGGCGTGATTGAAGGTGACCGCCAACTGGTAGGAAAGGAATCCGGACAAGGCGGCCAAACATTCCGTCAAGAGCAGGAGGAAAGAAGCGGGACCCATGAACAGGTTGACCACCAGCGATACTGGACTGAGGATGTTCGACAAGCCGATGACGAGCGGAAGCGTCGCCACCCAGGCGGCCAGCGATACCGCGAATGCCGCCGTGATGCCTTCCTTCAGGTGCCGCCACCAGCGGTGCGACGCCGGGTCTTCGACCTCCCACGGATCACCCGCCATCATACGATCCATCCAACCGGCGATCATGGGATACAACGTGACCAGCCCTCCCACCGAAACAAAGGACAGCACAAAACCGGCATCAAACAGTTGCACCGGATCGACGGCAAGGATCAGCAACCCCGCACCGGCCAGGGCGCTCATGGCATCCGGTTTGCGCCGGAACGCATAGGCCGAAAAGTACACCAGCGCCATGATGGTTGACCGCACCATGCTGGGTGCGGCCCCCGTGCCGACCGTGTAGGAAACCAGCACCGGCGCGATCCAGAAGATCCACCGCTCACGCGTGACACCGGCCGATTTCAGGACCAGGCCGAGCAGGAAAACCAGGATCCCTACATGCATCCCGGACAAGGCGAGAATATGCAGCGTACCGGTCCGCAGGAAGGCGTCGTGAACCGTGCGGTCGATCTCTTGCCGGTACCCCAGCAACATGGCCCGCGCCAGCGCCACCGATTCCGAATCCTCCGGCAAGCCCCACCCGAGCCTTTCATGTGCCGCCGCCCGGCGCGCATGGCACCAGGCGGCGAACCGTGATCCCGTGCCCGTGGCGATCCGCTCGGAACGCCCCGGGTCGGCATGCATGACCGCCAAGACGCCTCCACGCTCCGCCATCGGCCGCCGGTCCGCCCGAACCGTTCCCTCCCATCGCCACCGATCACCATACTGTGGCGATACCCCGCCATCGAGCGCGAGCATATACAGGCGCACCGTACCGCGAGCCGGTCCTTCTCCCAATTTTTCCACCTCGCAGGTCATCGACCAATGCGGTTTCCCGCGCTGATCGAGATCAACCCGCACCGGCAAGTCCACCACCCGCCCGGTCAACACCGCCGATTCCCGTTCGCGGACCAGCCGTTGGTCCACCGACCGCTCATCGTGACGCCCCGAGGTGAAACTGGCGGCAGCCATGCCCGTAAACCCCACGGCAAGCAACAACGGTGCGGTTGCCCATGCCGAAAACCGCGGAATCAATGACAGGATGACCAGCAAAGCCGCCGCGATCAGGCAAGGCCACACCGGCACCACCAGCCATGCGGCCAGCCAGATGCCGACGGCATACACAAGGAAGAGGACGGGCAAAGGGCGACGCGGACGATAGTGCACCACCGTCGCGGTCAGCGCAGCGGCAACGTGTGCGGGGGTTCGTGTATTCGGGGAATCAGGAAGGTCGCGCGCCATGGGGGAAATTCAATGGATGGTGATCCCCCAGAGTCAGTGCGTTTTCCAAGGCCAAACGGACAAAGTCCTTGGCTTTCTGCGTGGCGTCCGTCATCAGATGGCCCATCCCCAAATAGGCCGTCAACGCCGCGGAAAAGGTGCAGCCGGCGCCATGGCTTTGTTTGGCTGGCACCCGCGGGCTGGTGAACACGTGTTCTTCGCCCTCATCGTACAAGACATCGACTACCTCACTGCCGCCGAGGTTGCCGCCCTTGGCCACACAGGCCACATCGTATTTCTGTCCGATCTCCCGGGCCGCCTTGCGCAGTTCTTCGACGTTGGAAATGCTGTGACCGACCAGGATTTCCGCCTCGTGCAGGTTGGGCGTGATCACCCGTGCCTGCGGCAGGAGATCGGAACACAATGCGGCAATCGCATCCCCTTGCAACAACCTCGCCCCGGACGAAGCCACCATGACCGGGTCCACCACCAGGATCGGAATGCCCTGGCTTACATCGGCCGCGGCCACCGCCCGGATAATCTCCGCCGAATACAGCATGCCTGTTTTTGCCGCAACGACCGGGAACGCCTCACAAATCATCTGGATCTGGCGCGTGACCATGTCCGCCGAAATCGCACTGATCCCATCCACCCGGCCGGGATGCTGGGCGGTGATGCATGTGATGGCCGACGTACCGAACACGTCCAACGCCGAAAAGGTCTTCAAATCGGCCTGAATGCCCGCACCGCCACTCGAGTCGGAACCGGCGATGGTCATCACTACGGGACGTGAATGCTTGTTGCTCATGGAGGAAGCATGCCGCCGGTCCGCGGGCAGGTCAAGCCGACGGCGGTGGTGGCACTCATTATTTCTGCTTGTCGCCAGCGGCGGCATTGCCCCACGATACCGGGCCGATGAGGATAGGATTTCGATCAGCAACGTTGACCGCGCTGGTCTGCTGGTGCGGCATGGCCGTGCTCGCGGAGGGCGAACCGGTGACGTCACCAACACCGTGGGCACTGGACCTGCAAGCCGTCCTGATCCGCGCGGCGGAATCCAGCATCACCGTCCGCCAGGCAGTCGAACGCAAACGCGAACAGGAAGGTTCCTACAAGGTGGATCGTTCCAAACTGCTGCCCAAACTGTACGGCACAGCCTCCCAGAAACGACAGGACCGCAGCACTGCGGCATTCGGATTGCCCGAATCCAGCGTGGCCTCTGTCCCGGATCCGATTCCGTTCGACATCAATTATCCCGGACTCTCCAGCGACCTGATCCGGCGTTTCAATCTCCCCACCGAAGGTAACACCCAGGTCAGGGAACCCATCACCATCGAATACGACCACTCCGATACAACCGGTGCCTACGACTTTTTCGACGCCAGCCTGCGCCTTGGGATGCCCATCTACGAGCGCGAACTCTACACCCGCTTCAAGGCTTCCCGCGAGGCGCTGCGGCAAAGCGATCTCGAAGTGGAGTTTCATCGCCAGGAAGCCATGGCAACCGCGGCCCAGTTGTTCAACGCCGTGCTGGTGCAGCAGAAGTCGGTCGAAGCCTTGCAGGGCAAAGTCGATCTTCACCTGGACAAGGTGGCGGAAATCAAGGATCTGGTGACCACCGGAACCGCCCGTCCGCTCGACGTGAAAAAAGAGGAGGTCGCCCTCGCCGGCGCGCGCAACAGCCTGTCCGAGGCGACCAAACGGCGCGCCGCCGCCTTGCGTGAATTGAAGCGACAGCTTGATATCCCCCCCGAGGACGAGGTCGAAATCATCGGCGACCTCTTCCTGCGGGAAGTCGACCCGGGCGATCCGGAGACCACCCTCACGTCAGCACTGGAGGAGCGGCTCGATATCCAGTTGCAACAGTACCGGGAACGTATAGCCGGACTGCAACGGGATGCGGCCCTCCAGTCGCGCCACCCTGATTTGCGCGGCATGGGTTCCTATGGCCTTCAAGGAAACACCCCCGACGACACCGTCGAGGCCTGGATGATCGGGATCATGGCCTCGGTTCCCATCTGGGACTCCTACGAACGGCGAGGCAAGATCGAGGTGAAGGAAAGCCAATACCAGCAGGAACGCTTCCAAAGCGAGGACCTCGCCAAAGCCGTGCAAGCGGAACTCGATCTTCTGCGCGATGAACTCGGTTTTGCAGCATCCACCGTGGAGGTTCTTCAGCAATCCGTGGACTATCTGACGGAAAACCGGCAATACCTCGAAGACAAGGTGACCGCCGGCACCGGCAAGCGCATCGATCTACTCTCCGCGGAAGTGGATCTGGCTCAGGCGGAATACAAATTGCTGGAAGCGGTATTCAACCATGAAATCGTGCGGATCAAGTGGTTGAAGTCGATCGGTCAGATCACGGAAGTCGCCCGAATGCCCGAACCGTAGGCAACCGCCGGACTACCGCGCACCCAACGGGTGGCGGGAAAAGAAATCCCAGATCAACACGCTCGCCGATAGATCACGGTTCACTTTTCCCATCATCCATTCGGGCAGGTTGCCATCGCTTCCGGGCCACGTGTGCCCGCCGTCATCCAGCACCCAGGAAACCACCTCAAAACCAACCTGATCCGGTCCATACTGGTGCATGACGGCCGTACCCATGGAGCCCGAGGCCGAAGGCTGCGCATCCAACCCACCCCGCAAGACCCAGTAGCGGATCGAATCCTCCACCCCGGGACGCGCCACCTGGTCATTCCGGGGTGCTTTTTCGGCAATGCCGCCGGCAAAATTGTTAAAGGGATCAAGCCGCCCGTGGAACGAGATAACCGGGACCGCCCGCTCCGCCTGGCAGGCTTCCGGATCTACCGTCATGGTGGCGCCCACCACGGCAATGGCCGCCAACCGTTTCGACCATGCCGGATCGCAGGCCATCCGGTAGCACATCATGCCCCCTTGCGAAAAACCCGCCGCATAGATGCGGTTGGTGTCCACGCGGACCATGGCAGAGACATCATCAAGCACCCGCTGCAGAAAGCCTAGGTCATCGATCTCGTTGGCGGTGGCATACGTGCCGGATTTCAGGATGTTCCAGAACAGCCGCCGCGGCGTGCTTCCCGTTCCCGACGGGTACGCCACCACAAAACCATGGGTATCGGCCAACGCATTGAACCCGGATACGTCCATCATGTTTTCCGGCAACCCGCCACCTCCGTGCAACGCCAGCACCAAGGGGACCGGTTTTTTCGCGGGTAGATTGGCGGGTCGATACA
>CALBHI010000089.1 GCA_937894535.1 uncultured Verrucomicrobiota bacterium | reverse complement strand
CGGCGGAACCATCATCGGTTCCGTCCACCTCGTGGGCGACGACATCGTCATACGGCCGGGCACGACCATCATTGGCGACCTCCACTACATCACGACCAACCGCAGCATCGTGCTCGACGCAAACAGCCAGGTGAGCGGCAGCTTGCGTCATCTTCCCGCCCCCCCCATCGGCGCACGCAACCCCCAGGCTGAACTGGTTTTCGCCACCTATTTCCTTGTCGCCGCCCTGCTCGTCGGCATCCCGTGGATCCTCGCCTTTCCCAACCTGACCGGTCGCGCCGTGCGCAACCTGCGGTTTACCCTCTGGCGCTGCGGCCTGATCGGCATCGCCCTGCTCTTCGGCGCACCGATGCTGCTGCTGGCCATCGCGCTCACCGTGCTCGGCCTGCCCTTCGCCGCCGTGCTCGCTGCGTTCTATGGCATCGTCCTTTATCTCGGCAAATTCTTCACCGCCCTCGCCATCGGCTCCGCCCTGCTCCAGAAGCGCGGCCAGATTTCGCTCTCCGGCGCACTGCTCTCCCTTGTGACCGGCCTGTTTCTGTATTATAGTGTGGCTTTCATTCCCGTCGTCGGCGCTTCGCTCCAGGCTACCATGACCGCATTTGGAGCCGGCGCGCTGGTGTTGGCCGTGTGGAGCGGCCGCGGACGGGTTGGTGCAAAACCGGAAACCGACGGATCAACTGGATAAGGAGAAACAACCATGGGCTCAACCTTCCTCACCTTGGTCGCCGTCGTCGGCGCCATCATTGTCTTCATCTTGCTGGCGGTCATCTTCTCGTTCCTCAGCGTGTGGATACGCGCCTGGACCTCCAACGCCTACATCAGCTTCCGCTCGCTCATCGCGATGAAACTGCGCGCCGTGCCGCCCAAGATCATCGTCGATGCCCGCATCCGCATGGTGAAGGCCGGCCTCGAGATGTCCACCAACGACATCGAGGCGCACTTCCTTGCCGGCGGTAATGTGATCCAGGTCGTCAACGCGCTGATCGCCGCCGACAAGGCCAACATCCCCCTGACCTTCAAACGCGCTGCCGCGATCGACCTCGCCGGCCGCGATGTCAACGACGCCGTCCGTACCAGCGTGAACCCGAAGGTCATCGACTGTCCCGATCCGGCCAAGGGCACCACGATGCTCGACGCGGTGGCCAAGGACGGCATCCGCCTGCTGGTCAAAGCCCGCGTAACCGTGCGCGCGAACCTCGACCGCCTCGTCGGCGGCGCCACCGAGGACACCATCATCGCCCGCGTCGGCCAGGGCATCGTCAGCGCCATCGGCTCCTCCCCGACCTACAAGAACGTCCTCGAGAATCCCGACCACATCAGCCAGAAGGTGCTGAACAGCGGCCTTGATGCCCAGACCGCGTTCGAGATTGTCTCGATTGATATTGCCGACGTGAGTGTCGCCGGCGTCAGCGGTGCCCGTGAAGTCGCCAACGTGGGCGCGTTGCTCGAGACCGAACGCGCCGAAGCCGACAAGAAACTCCGCCAAGCTGAAGCCGAAGGCCGCCGCGCCACCGCCATCGCCGCCGAACAGGAAATGCGGGCGAAGGTCCAGGAAATGCAGGCCAAGGTGATCGAGGCCCAGGCCGAAGTCCCCCTCGCCATCTCGCAAGCACTGCGCGAAGGCAAACTGGGCGTCATGGATTTCTACCGCCTCCAGAACATCATGGCCGACACCTCGATGCGCGAGTCGCTGGCCGAAGGCGACAAGGGCAAACCGGACGGCGTGAAGTAATCCGGGAGATGGCCGATGACCCAACCGCTCTATCTGGCTGATGCGGGGCTGGAGACGATCCTTTACATTATCGTCGTCTTCTTCTGGGTCGTCGGCAATTTCATCTCCAACGCCAGACGCCGCAAAAAACGCCAGCACGAAAGCGGCAACGAAAGGCGGGGAACCCCGATACCCCGACCGGCCGAATCCTCGGCCGAAGCCGAGCTCCGCGAGTTCCTCGAAACCCTGGCGGGCGAACCGGACGTCGAGGAAGAGCCCGAACGGTCACCTCGCCCCGCACCCGCACCGACTCCGGTGACCCAACCCGTCCGCCGTGTCCGAACCCAGCACCGCCGTCCGGTATTCGACCCGTCCGAGGCGACCGTGGAAGCGGTGTCGGCCGCACCGTTCCGTGTCCAACGGATCCTGCCAACCGAACCGGAACCGATGATCGACCTGGAAGCCTTGGCCCGGGGAATGCGCGATGCCGCGCCGTCCATGGCGTCATCGCTTTCCACCAGCCTCAGCAGCCACGGAAACCTGTTCAAAACTTCCGGCCAGCCCCTGCCCTCGTTCCGCTACTCCCTCGGTTCCAACCGCCCCCCGCCCGGGCGGCCGATCCTGCGCCGCGATCAGTTGCGCGACCCCGACAGCCTGCGCAACCTTGTCGCCGCCCAATTGATCCTTGGTGCCCCGCGGGCCTTCAGCCCGATCGATCCCGGCAAAGCCAACTAAGCCGCAGCCCGACGATCTCCCCCCTCGCATGAACGACACCTCGGGGTAAAAAATGGATTGCCTCCCGCCCCGCAATCATGGTTCTATCTCGCTCCCGTGCCGGAGTGGCGAAATGGCAGACGCAGGAGACTCAAAATCTCCCGCCTTCACGGGCGTGTGGGTTCAAGTCCCTCCTCCGGCACCAGCCTTCGCTTTCTTCTTCGCTCCAAGCCACGACTTGGCAGGCCAGCCCATCCCCCCTCGCTATGACACAGAATGCTGTTTACGCGGGCAGGTCATCCCGGTAGTCTCGTCATCAGCATCAGGAATGGTTCCGCGAAAGCGGGATCTGCCAACCGGGTAGGAGATCAACCACGGTGGCTTCGGCGAGGGATCGGTTCCCCCGCCGGATGAGCGAGGTTCGTAACCTCGAAACAAGACGACTCGCGTGCCGGGAGATATCCGGCATGAAACACCGGTAACCGCCGGACCTGATGGTCGGGCGGTTCTTTTTTTACCGGGGCCTGGTGCGGAAAGGATACCGCATCATGAACCAGCCGACCTTGAGCCTCCGGGTGAATCCGGCCAATCCCGACCACCACCTCTACGTGAACAACGGGACCTGGTGGTGCCACTTCACCCTGCACCTGCCCGATCACACCAAGGCGCGCCGCCGGGTCTCCCTGCGCACCCGCGATCAACACCTCGCCCGCCACCGCCGCGATGCCCTGCTGCGCGGGGAGGTGCCGGCATGAACGCCCTTCGCCGCCAAACGGGAGCGGATTGTTGATGCAAAGGCCCTGCAAAACTGCTACGACGATGCCCGTTCACGGAAACATGTACCGGAGATCAACCCATGAAACGTCTACTGTTCATCGCCACCTTGTTGCTCGCCTCCTTGCCCGCCCTGGCCACCTTGCCGCCGTTTTTGTTCACCCCCGAAGCGAAAACCATCCGCGCCTACGGTTCCGGTTATTCCATCGTGCTCGACAACGGCACGACCCTGAGCGTGGACCGGTTTGGGCTCGGCTACCGGATCACCGCGGGTGACCGCGAAGTCGCCACCTTCACCCAGACCGCGACCGGCTGGGTCGAGAAACCGGGCGGCCGCACCTGGAAACTCGGCGAGGACGGTAAATGGCGCACCCAGACCGGCGATCGGTTGATCGCCCGCGTCATCGACAGCATCGTCCTGACCCAGGCCTCCGGCAAAATCACCTGGCGGCAAAACGGCACCGCCTGGAACCGGCAGTAAGCGCGCCGACATTGCCATGACCGGCGAATTCAACGACCTGACGGAGCGGTTGCGCCGGTTCACCGCGGATCGCGACTGGGAGCAATTTCACTCGCCCAAAAACCTCGCCATGGCCCTCGCCGCCGAAACCGGTGAACTGCTCGAACATTTCCAATGGCTGACCGAAGCGCAGTCCCGCGACCTCCCGCCGGACAAGAAGGCCCGCGTCGCCGAGGAAATCGCCGATGTCCAGAACTACCTGATCCGCCTCGCCGACCAGCTCGGCATCGACATCCCCGCCGCCGTCCACGCCAAAATCCGGCAGAACGAAACCAAATACCCTGCGGACAAAGTGCGCGGCGATGCGCGGAAGTACAACGAATACGGCCCCTGAGCCCTAGCCAAGCGGCCGCTCGTTACCCGGCAGGAGGCAGCCCGGCGGATTGACGTCACCTCCCGGCTGACGTACATTTTCCATCCCGCCGCCTGCCTGGCCGCACGGCGGACCGATCAACACGTCAACCTGGGAGAACAACATGTCCGGACAAGGAAAATGCCCCGTCATGCACGGCGCGAACACCACCGAAGGAAATTCCGCGATGGCCTGGTGGCCGAAATCGCTGAAACTGGAAATCCTCCACCAGCACGACACCAAATCCAATCCGCTCGCCGGGTACAACTACCGCGACGACGTGAAGAAACTCGACTTCGACGCGGTGAAGAAGGATGTCGCCGCCCTGATGACCGACAGCCAGCCCTGGTGGCCCGCCGACTGGGGTCATTACGGCGGTCTGATGATCCGCATGGCCTGGCACGCCGCCGGCACCTACCGTATCGCCGACGGACGTGGCGGAGCCGGCACCGGCAACCAGCGTTTCGCCCCCCTGAACTCCTGGCCCGACAATGCCAACCTCGACAAGGCTCGCCGCCTGCTCTGGCCCATCAAGAAGAAGTACGGCAACAAACTGAGCTGGGCCGACCTGATCATCCTCGCCGGCACCGTCGCCTACGAAACCATGGGCCTCGAAACCTACGGGTTTGCCTTCGGCCGCGAGGACATCTGGCACCCCGAACTCGACATCTACTGGGGCTCGGAAAAGGAATGGCTGGCCTCGACCCGCTACGACGGCGAAAACCGCGAGTCCCTCGCGAACCCCCTCGCCGCCGTGCAGATGGGCCTGATCTACGTGAACCCCGAG
Organism: uncultured Verrucomicrobiota bacterium; assembly: GCA_937894535.1. GTDB lineage: Bacteria > Verrucomicrobiota > Kiritimatiellia > CAIVKH01 > CAIVKH01 > CALMUP01. The sequence continues at coordinate 4,791 of CALBHI010000089.1, read as the reverse complement.
GGCGTCAACGGCAAGCCCGACCCGCTCCGCACCGCCCACGATGTCCGCATCACCTTCGCCCGCATGGCCATGAACGACGAGGAAACCGTGGCCCTGACCGCCGGTGGCCACACCGTCGGCAAATGCCACGGCAACGGCAGCGCCGCCGATCTCGGTCCCGATCCGGAAGGCGAGGAACTGGAAGCCCAGGGCCTAGGCTGGCTGAACAAGAAAGGCCGCGGCATCGGCCGCAACACCGTCACCAGCGGTCTCGAAGGCGCCTGGACCACCCACCCGACCAAGTGGGACAACGGCTACTTCCACCTGCTGCTGAACTACGAATGGGAACTGAAGAAGAGCCCGGCCGGGGCCAACCAGTGGGAACCGATCAACATCAAGGAAGAGGACAAGCCCGTTGATGTCGAGGACCCGACCAAACGCTACAACCCGATCATGACCGATGCCGACATGGCCATGAAGATGGACCCGGCCTACCGCGTCATCTCCGAGAAGTTCTACAAGGATCCCGCCTATTTCTCGAAGGTGTTCGCCCGCGCCTGGTTCAAGCTGACCCACCGCGATATGGGCCCAAAAACCCGCTACCTCGGCCCGTTTGTGCCCGGCGAAGACCTGATCTGGCAGGACCCGGTACCGGCCGGAACCACGAATTACGACGTCGCCGCCGTGAAAGCGAAGATCGCCGCCAGCGGCCTTTCCATCAGCGAACTCGTCGCCACCGCCTGGGACAGTGCCCGCACCTTCCGCGGCTCCGACCTGCGTGGCGGCGCCAACGGCGCGCGCATCCGCCTCGCCCCGCAAAAGGACTGGGCCGGCAATGAACCCCAGCGCCTGGCCAAAGTGCTGGCCGTGCTCGAACCGATCGCCAAGGCAAGCGGGGCCAGCCTCGCCGACGTCATCGTGCTGGCCGGCAATGTCGGCCTCGAGCAGGCCATCAAGGCCGCCGGGTTCAACGTCGCGGTACCCTTCGCCCCCGGCCGTGGCGACGCCACCCAGGCCATGACCGACGTGGATTCGTTCGCCGTGCTCGAACCGCTGGCCGACGGATTCCGCAACTGGGTGAAGGCCGACTACGTGGTCAGCCCGGAGGAAATGCTGCTCGACCGTGCCCAGTTGATGGGACTGACCGCCCCGGAAATGACCGTGCTGGTTGGCGGCCTGCGCGTACTCGGCGTCAACCACGGCGGCACGAAACACGGCGTATTCACCGACCGGCCGGGTGCGTTAACCACCGACTTCTTCGTCAACCTGACCGACATGGCCTACACCTGGAAGCCGACCGGCCCCAACCAGTACGCCATCGTCGACCGGGCCTCGGGACAAACCCGGTGGACCGCCACCCGCGTGGACCTCGTGTTCGGATCGAACTCGATCCTGCGCGCCTACGCTGAATTGTACGCCCAGGACGACAACCGCGAGAAATTCGCGAAGGATTTCGTCGCCGCCTGGACCAAGGTCATGAACGCCGACCGGTTCGACCTCCACGCCTGAGCATCACTGAATGTAGATGGCGACGCGGTGGACCCGCCGTAGGCGTGGCCCCACCGCGTCGCCATCCTAAACGCGTGCACAGAAATTGGAACCGCGGATGAAGCGGATATACGCGGATAAAAAAGGCGCACCATAACGGGGAACCGCAAAGGCGAATGTCCCTTGATGGGGTGATTGGAATAGAAAACAACGTCCCCATCTGTGTAATCAGCGGTTCATCCATTCTTATGTCCACCTTCACCCAACTCATCCGCCTGCGTTCGATCCCGAAATCCACCCTCGAGTTCACCGACGCGGTAAGCGATGCGGTACGGGAAAGCGGGATGAAAGAGGGTATCGTCACGGTGTTCTGCCGCCACACCAGTTGTAGCCTGGTCATCATGGAAAACGCCGATCCCTCGGCACGGTACGACCTCGAACGTTTTCTTGACCGCCTCGTGCCCGAAAACGACCCGGACTTCACCCACACCCTCGAAGGCCCGGACGACATGCCTAGCCACATCAAGATGGCCCTCACCCGTACCAGTGAAACCATTCCGTTCCAGCATGGCCGCCTGCTGCTCGGCACCTGGCAAGGCATCTACCTCTGGGAACACCGCGCGATCAGCCACCAGCGTGAACTTGTGCTCTCCGTGCTGGGTGAATAGCGGCCAGCACCGGAACCGGGCGTGACCGCAGCAGGCGAACACCGCTTGCCCTTCCGGCAATAGACTTTCCTGTGCGGGTGCCATGCGGTACGATCCCCCTCTGATCGCTCTCGGGGCGGTGTGGCTCCATACCGATCGAATCAGGCATCAAGGCAACGCACGTGAACAAGCAACATAAGGCGGGCCGGCATCTTCGCTGGGCGTTCTTCAGCGGATTGAGTGGCATCCTCTCGGGACTTGCCGCGACGCTCTTTCTCGTCTTGCTCGAATGGGCGACCAACATCCGCTACGCGAACCCCGCGATCATCTGGCTTCTACCGGTCGCCGGTTTTGGTATCGGCTGGGTTTACTACCAGTTCGGCAAGGACATCGCCGCCGGCAACAACCTGATCCTGGATGAAATCCACGATCCGAAGAAAACCATCCCCGTCCACATGGCGCCGTTTATTCTGGGCGGCACCCTGATCACGCATCTGTTCGGGGGATCCGCAGGACGCGAAGGCACCGCGGTGCAGATGGGCGCATCGCTGTCGGATCAACTTAGCCGCTTTTTCAACATCGAACCGGAGGGGCGGCGCATCCTGCTGGCGGCGGGAGCAGGAGCCGGTTTCGGATCGGCGATCGGGGCGCCGTGGGCCGGGGTGATATTTGGCATGGAAGTCATCCACATCGGCCACCTCCGGTTGTTTGCCTTGTTCCAATGCGCGATCGCATCGTTCGTGGGGTATGGCATAACGATCCTGCTCGGGGCCCCGCATACTCATTACCCGCTTCCCGAGGTGCCACCGGTCTCCGTATCCACCCTGCTATGGGTCATGCTTGCCGGGGCGATTTTCGGCCTTGCCGCCAAGGTGTTTTCCATGACCACCCATGGCGTGGAACGGGCAAGCAATCGCCTGATCCGGTATCCGCCGCTCAAGCCCCTGCTCGGCGGACTGCTCCTCGTTGCCCTTTTCCATGCGGAAGGATCCTACCGGTATGCGGGTCTGGGCATCCCGCACATTCAGTCCGCGCTCGAAAACGTGGCTTCCTTCAAGGATGCGATCTTCAAATCCGTGTTTACGTCATTGACCATCGGCACGGGCTTCAAGGGGGGCGAGTTCATACCGCTCGTGTTCATCGGGACCACGCTGGGAAGCGCGCTCTCCGTTGTGATCCCCGTCAGTTTCTCCCTGCTGGCCGCGCTCGGGTTTGCCGCGGTATTCGGCGGGGCATCCAATACCCCGATCGCCTGCACCATCATGGCCGTGGAAATCTTCGGCTACCGGATAGCTCCCTTCGCCCTGGTCGCCTGCTTCATGAGTTACTATTGCTCGGGTCACCACGGAATCTATAAATCCCAGCGTATCCATCTGAGGAAACAGGCGCGCCTGGCCTCATGGCTGAACAACCTGGGGGAACTGCCGCGCCGGATGTTGACCGGGAACCAAGGTAACAACCACCGGCACGGCGACTGAACGTCCGTGCCCCCACAGTTGGTGGAGAGCCTTGAAAACTACCGCTTGAGAGTGTGTGTGCTGTGCGCCTAACCGGTCAAAGAAACAGCGCGCCCCTCTTTTTGGTGTTGAGCCGTGTTGAGCCGGTGTTTCGGGCAGGGTCGGTAACAGGTTGCCAAGCAGCGTCATGAGGGGAGATGGTGGTGGGAGAAGGATTCGAACCTTCGAAGACGTGAGTCGTCAGATTTACAGTCTGATGCGTTTGGCCACTTCGCTATCCCACCGCCGAAAACAGGGAGGCAACGTAGTAAAGCAGCGGGGGTTTGACAAGCGCGATATTGAACCGGAGGGCCTTTTTTTACCCTATGCCAATTCGCTAGTTGCACGTAATCCGCACCTTCGATGGCCAAGCTCTTGAAAAAAGGTTGAACACGGGTATGGTATCCACGTCCAATGGATTACATTACCATAAGGAGAATGCCGATGAAGTATCTATCCATGATGTTGGCGCTGGCCCTGTCGTTGGGCGTGGCGGGAGCGGTTCAGGCGGGCGGTTGCGGCGGTGGCGACAAGGAAAAGTCGAGCTGCGGCAAGTGCACGAAAGACAAAGGCTCCGAAGAGTGCAAGAAGGAATGCAGCGAGAAGAAGAAGGGCGAAGGCTGCTAATTCCCCCTTCCATGTTCTGCAACAAGGCGATACCCCCGGGTATCGCCTTTTTTATTTCCATGAAGGAAGGCGGTCATGGAACAGGGCGGCCACGCCGGCGAGAATCAGAACCGTGCCAGCGAGGGTGTACGGGGTGATCGGTTCGGCGAGGATGAGCCAGCCCAAGAACACCGCGATCACCGGATTGACGTAGGCGTAGGTCATCACCACCGGCAATGGCAAGGCCCGCAGCGCCGTGACGTAGGCGGTGAAGGCGATCACCGACCCGAAGACCACCAGATACCCCCACGCCCACCAAGCCTCCGGGGTGGGAGATGGTGCCGGCTCGTTCGTGATCAAGGCGAGCAGCACAAAAATCATTCCGCCAATCATCTGCTGGTAGGCCGAACTGACCAGGATCGGTTGCCGGATCTGGTGCCGTTTCTGGTACGCCGACCCAATGCTCCAACTGATCGGTGCCCCCAACAGCGCAAGGGTGGCCATCCAGTCCGATCGCCCCCCCTGCTGGAGCATCGGCCAGGTGAGTACGACCAGACCGGCGAAACCGATGAACA
>CALBHI010000088.1 GCA_937894535.1 uncultured Verrucomicrobiota bacterium | reverse complement strand
AACGCCCGCCCGTCCGCGTTTTTCAGGAAGCCACCTCCCGCCAGGAACAGCGGCAGGGCCGCTACGCCGAGTACTATATACAGCCATCCCGTGGTTTGATTGCGCATTGGTTTGGTGATCCTTCCCGTCATGCCATGAACAGGGTCGAAAACAAAAACCCCGGCATGAGAGCCGGGGTTTGAAGCAGCACATCCGGTGCGGATCAGAACTGCACGGAGAGGCGGATCGAGGCGAGGTCGAACTTGTTCTCGATGTCGGTTTCTTCGCGGTAGGTCCCGCCGTAACCGGCAATCTGCACATCCTCGGTGAGCCGGTAGGCCAAGCCAGCCTGCGCCTGGTACGGGGCGTCATCAAAGTCGTTCTTCTCGAACAGGCGCCCCTCTGCCAGCACCGCAAACCGATCGCTGATGTCCCAGACGATCGAACCGGATATCATATAGATGTTCTCCGCTTCCTCGCCAATGGTACGACCGTTGAACGCATAACTTGCATCAACCACATAGGTCAGTTGTTCGTAGACCTTCGTGCCGACCGACACACCGAAGGCGATCACGGTTTCGCCCGAGCCGAGGCCCTTGTCCTCGTCACCGGTGGGCAGCGAGACATCCATGTGCGGGATGATGAACGGGTAGCGGAAGATGTCCTGGAAGGCGAGCAGGTCGAGCTTGAGGTCGACGTCGCCGACGCCGCTGTTGCTGTCGTCGTTGAAATCGGAATCCACAAACGGCACGCCCGCCTCGAAGGCCATGTTCTCCCAAAAACCCACGCGCCCGTAGACGCCCACGCTGTCGCGGTCGTTGTTGAACTGTTCGTCGTGCTCGAAGTAACCACCGACCTCGGCATGCCCGACCTTCGGGAATTTGTTTTCACGGGTCAGCAGGGTGCGCTGCGGGCCGGTGTTGTCGTTGAGGTACAACGGGCGGATATCATTTTTGCCGGCGGAGAAGGTGCGGGGCTCCTGGGCGTACGAGGTTCCGACAACGGCAAGGCCGCAAAGGGCGACGGTCAGGGCACGGGTAAACATCGGTTGGTCTCCTGCTGGTTCAACTTGTGCTATACCGCCAAACACTAGCCGGTTGCACCAGTGTCCGCCAGCCTTTTTTCGCCGTCCGGATCAATCTCAGGAGGCCGAGACGGACAAGGCGCGCCAGGCATCGGCCGGACGCTGCCGCAAGGCCGAACGGGCGTTGAGCCAGCCCGCCAGGAGGACCACGGCCAGCAAGACCGCCATCGTCCCCCACGGCGAACCCCAGTCCGGTTCGTACGGCAACTTCATCGCGAACCGGACCACCGGAGCCATCAAGGCCCAGGACAAAGCGAGGCCGCTGACCATGGCGGCGAGGGCGAGCACGGTGAACTCGGCGATCTGGCGTCCGGCAATGACCCGGCGGGATGCCCCGAGCGTGCGCAGCAGGACGCTCTCGCGCTGGCGCTGGATCGACCCGGCCCGCAGGATGGCGAGCAGGACGAGGAACCCCGCGCCGATGGTGAACCAGGCGATGCCACGGATCGCCGCCGCGAGCTGCCGGGTCATCCGGGCCACCGTGTCGAGCATCAGCGAGACATCAATAACCGTGACATTCGGAAACGCCCCGGCCAACTCACGCTGGAAGGCCGCCCGCTGCGCGACCTCGTCCATCTGACTGAACACGAGGAAGGTTTGCGGGGCATCCTCGAGCACACCGGGGGGAAACAGCAGGAAGAAATTCGGCTGCATGCTTTTCCAGTCCACTTCGCGCAGGTTGGCCACCCGGGTGACCACCTCGACGCCGTGCACATCGAAGGTGAGCGTGTCGCCGAGGCCGACCCGCAACGTCTCGGCAATCCCCTCCTCCAGCGAGATCGGCACCGCCGAGGTCGCTGCGCCGAGGAACGGCTGGTCAATCCACGTGCCGGCGATCACCCGCTCGATCTCGGGTTTCTGGTGCGCGCGGTAGGTGGTCCGGTATTCGCGCTTCAACGCCCAGTTCGGACGCGCCTGCGCCGGATCGGCCTCGATCGACCGCACCGGCACGCCGTTGAGCCCGACCAGCCGCATCGTGACCATGGG
>CALBHI010000087.1 GCA_937894535.1 uncultured Verrucomicrobiota bacterium | reverse complement strand
GGGCATCCTGTTCCACCGCACCCTGCGCCGCTTCCGGCGCTCGCGCATCGCCCAGTTGCACCTGGCCGAAACGGAGCCTTCGTCATGAAGCACCTGCTATCCGTCATCGCGGTGTGCTGCCTGGTGGCCGACCTGTGGGCGGCATCCGCGCCGGAGGTTTCCGCCCTGCGGATATCGCCGCAGGGCGTGAGTGTGACCGTGGATGCCGCGGATCCGCGTTTCGTGGTCGAACAGTTCACCCTGGATGGCGGCTCCGGACAGGCGGTTGCGGCCTCCGACGGCACCGGTCTCATGCGGGCCGAGGTCCCGGTCACCACCGCGACCAGTTCGTTTTACCGCGTGATCAGCGGCCTGCAACCGGTATTCCTGGCCGATCCGGCGCTCGAAGCGGCCATCCGCGGAGCCCTCGGCGGGGGCAAGCTGGGTCCGGCCAATTGGTTGTATGACGAGGATATCAACCAGCTGTCGTCGCTGGCCTTCTCCGGCGCCGGCCTCCTGTCGCTGGCCGGCCTTGGTGGCCAGATTCGCCTGCAGGCGGCTGATCTCGGCGGTAACGCCCTGTCTTCCCTTGAAGGTGCGGATGCCCTGGGTTCCCTGGAAGTGCTGCGCGTCGATGGCAATGCCATCACGTCGCTGGCCGGGCTCGGTGCCGCCCCGCAACTGGTTGAGCTGGATGCATCCCACAACCTCGTGCAAGACCTCGAGCCGCTTTCTCCCATGGCGACGCTCCGCCGCGTTTACCTCGACCACAACCGCATCAGCCGCCTGGATGCCTTGGCCGGTTTGACCAACCTGGACGTGCTCGACCTTTCCTACAACCAGGTCACCGATATCGCACCGTTGCTGGACAATGCCGCCGCCGGTGGCTTGGGCGAAGGCGATGTCGTCTACCTCGTCGGAAATCCCATCGCGGATGAGTCCGGCATCGTAGCATTGCGCTCCCGGGGCGTGACGGTTATTTTCCCCTGATCTGCCGCTGACCGACCGGTATCGCGCGGCCGACAGGAGGTTGTTATTCCGTTTTCGCATGATATCCAGCGGCGCGTCACCTGGTTACCCGTCGTGCTGTGCGCCGTCGGCATCATCGCCGTGTTTGCCCCCTCCATCTTTTCCGGATTTCGACTTATTCCGGAATACTCGATCGATCCGCGGTTTAACCACTACCTGTTGGAACATGCTTTCCGCTGGATGCGCGGCGATGCGCTGCACGCCTCGGTCTGGTCGCCCCCGTTTTTCCATCCCGCCCGCGAGGTGCTCGGCTACAGCGATGCGATGCTCGGGTTGTCCTGGTTGTACGCTCCGTGGCGGGCGCTGGGTGTTTCGCCGTATACGGCCTATGCGCTGTGGCTGATGGCGCTGGCCGCGTTGAACGCAGGCGCGTTTTATGCCGCCGCCCGCTCGTGGCTTGGGGTGGGCCACGTGGCCGCGTCGGTGGCGGCGTGCGTCTTCACCTTCGGCATGCCGCGGATGGCGCAGTTGGCCCATCCGCAACTGTGGTCGCACGCGTTTATCCTGCTGTTGCTGCACGGGCTGGTGATGGCCGGCCGCGCCGCGCATAACCCGGAAGCGAACCGCGGGCTGGCCTGGCGGGGATGGGCCTGTGTGGTGGCCGGTGCGGCGGGCCAGTTCTACACCGCGTTTTATCCGTTGTGGTTTGCCGGGCTCGGGCTGGGCTTCGCCCTGCTGGTGACGCTCTTTTCCCGGGAGGGCCGGGTGTGGCTGGGCCGGATGGTGCGGCAGCGTGCGGCGTGGGCGGCGCTCGTGGCCCTTGTTGCCGTGTGTTGGCCGTTGTTGCGGATCTACCTGGACGCCCTGGCCATGGCCGGGCCGCGCAGCATGAGCGAAGTGAGCGATCTGCTCCCGGCATGGCGGTCGTGGTGGTATGTCGGCGAACGGAACCTGCTCTACGGTTGGGTGTTTGAGCGGTGGCCCTCACTCGCGCCCGGAACCGCGCGCCATGAACAGGTGTTGAGTATGGGGTGGGTGACATCGATTGCGGCGTTGGCCGGGTTGATCGGGTTGGCACGCCGCGCCTGGTGGTGGCGGGTGACGGCGTTTTCCCTGCTGGCGCTCATCGCGGTGACACTGCGGTACGGCGACATGGGCAGCCCGTGGTTCCTGCTGGCCGAGGTCGTGCCGGGGGCGTCGGCGATCCGCGCGGTAGCGCGGGTGGGCATGACCGCGATGATTCCGCTGTGCCTCGGTGTGGCCTGGGCGGTGGAGCGGGCACAAGGGCGTGGTCGCCTCGGTTGGCTGCTCGTCGTCCTGGCGCTGGCCGAACAGATGTCCCCGGTGATCGCCGTCGATGTGCAACCTCTGCGCGAAGCGACCGCAGCCATGGCCGAATCGTTGGATCCCGCCGAAGGGGCGGTTTACGTCACGGTACCGGTGGATAGGAACTACGACCGCGGCGAGGAATATGAATTCCACATCGACGCCATGTGGATGGGCCTGGAAGCCGGTGTCCCGGTGGTCAATGGCTACAGCGGTTTGATTCCGGCGAATTGGATGCTATTGTATTTCAACACGTACCGTGACAACGCGGAGGCTGCGAAGCTGGGCGAGCGGTTGGCTGGATGGGCCGACCGGTTCGACATTGAACCACCCCGGGTCCAGGCTTTCCCGCTGCAACCAACCGAGGAGAATCCATGACCATACCGAACCTGCTTGTCTTCGCCGGTAGTGCCCGCGAAGGGTCCTACAACAAGAAACTCGCACGGCTCGCCGCTGCGGCGGCGAACGAGGCGGGGGCCGCCGCGACCTTCGTCGATCTGCGCGACTATCCCATCCCGCTGTTTGACGAGGACCTCGAGGCCGCGTCGGGTGAACCGCCCCACGCCACCGCGTTGAAGACCCTGATGAAACAGGCCGACGGATTCATCATCGCCTCGCCCGAACACAACAGCGCCTATTCGGCCTTGCTGAAAAACGTGATCGACTGGGCCTCGCGCAAGCGCGACGGAGAAAAACCGCGCGCCTGCTTCGAGGGCAAAACCGCGCTGTTGCTGAGCGCATCGCCGGGTCAGCTCGGCGGGTTGCGCGGACTGGTGGTGCTGCGCAGCCTGCTCGGGAACCTGGGCATGTTGGTGCTGCCCGACCAGTTGGCCGTCGGCGCCGCCCATCAGGCCTTTGATGCCCAAGGCGCGCTGGTGGAGGAGGCAAAGGCCGCGACCCTGAAGAAACTGGTGGCCGGTCAGGTCGCGCTCACCGCGAAGCTCAAGGGCTGATCCGCGCGCGGTTTCCGATTGCGTTCAGGGGGCCGGCTCCGCCGGGAGGTCGGGCAGGGCATCGATTTCCTCGCCGATGACGGCATCCGGGGCGGGCGTCTGGTCGCGGGTGTTGGGGTCGGGCAATTCAAACCGTTCGCGCACGTCGGCGTCGCGCACCAGCAGGGTGGTGCGGGTTTTTTCCGGGAACGATTGGAAGTCGATGTCCTTGATGATCCACCGGTCGCGGATCTTCTTGAAACTCTTCACTTCCATGCGGCGTTTGAGTTCGCCGCCGTTGCGATAGCCCTCGGCGCGCAGCACGATGCCAATCTCCTTGTAGATCCACAGGCGCACCCCGTCGAACGCCTCGACCAGGCCGGGCGGGGCGGGGACGTCGATCACGTGGCAGTCGCGACCGCGCACCTTCTCCGATCCGCGGGTCTGCCCGCCGGGCCACCACAGAAACGACAGGCTGAGGTCGAGCCAGTTCAGGTCGGTGTCGAGGATCGGCTGGTTGAGCGGGGGTACGGGCCGGGCGCGCAACGGGTGACCCTCGAAGTACTGGTACTCGGGCGCATCGCCGGCCGGCCAGGCGATGGACAAGTGCTGCAGGCTTTCACCGAAGGCGTCGCGAATCGTGTAGCGAGCGGTCGGGACATCGGCCTTCCAGTCCAGCACCATCTCCACGCGGTAGGTCTGGCTGACCCGTCCACGCGCATCCCGCCGGACCAGGTCGCCCTGCACGACCATCGGCACATCAGGGAGCACGGCGATCACCGATTGCAGTTCGGGGTTCATCGCCGCCGCCGGATGCAGCGGCACGACGGCGAGGCACAGGGGGAGCAGGAGGGCAAGGCGCAGGTGGTTCACGGGATTACTTCCGGTTGGGGCCGAGCAGGGGGATGACCTGTTCGATGCGGTTGACGAAGGTGAAGCGGATTTTGCTCCGGATTTCCTCGGGGATTTCCTCGAAATGGCGTTCATTGCCCTGCGGCAACACGATGTGGCGGATGCCGGCGCGGGCCGCCGCCAGCACCTTTTCCTTGATGCCGCCGACCGGCATGACCTTGCCGCGCAGGGTGATCTCGCCGGTCATGGCCAACGTGGCCGGAACCGGGCGGTTGCTGAACAACGAGAACATGGCCATGGTCAAGGCGAGGCCGGCCGAGGGGCCGTCTTTCGGGATCGAGCCAGCGGGCACGTGCACGTGCAGGTCGTAGTTGTCGCCAAGCCCGCCGTTCAGCCCGTAGCGTTCGCTGTTCGCCTGCAGGTAACTCAGGGCCGCGCGCGCCGATTCCTTCATCACGTCGCCGAGCGAGCCGGTGAGGATCAGGTTCCCCTTGCCGGCCATGCGGGTGGCCTCGATGAACAGGATGTCGCCGCCGACCGGGGTCCAGGCCAGTCCGGTGGACACGCCGGGGTCGAGCGATTTCTCGGCCACCTCCGCGTCGAACTTCGGCGGGCCGAGCCATTCCTTCAGATCGGCCGGTGACACGGTGATCCGCCCGGTGTGCCCCTCGACGATGCGGCGAGCGGCCTTGCGGCAGACATTCGCGATCTCGCGGTCGAGGTTGCGCACCCCGGCTTCGCGGGTGTATTCGCCGATGATGCGCGACAGGGTGGTGCGCGGGATGCTGAGTTGGCGCGTGGTCAGCCCGTGTTCGGTCACCTGGTGTTTCACGAGGTGGCGCAGCGCGATCTGGACCTTTTCCTCCTGGGTGTAGCCTGGCAGTTCGATCACTTCCATGCGGTCGCGCAGTGGCAGCGGGATGGTGTCGAGCATGTTTGCGGTGGCGATGAACAGCACCGAGGACAGGTCGAACGGCACATCGAGGTAGTGGTCGGTGAAGGTGTGGTTCTGTTCCGGGTCCAGCACCTCGAGCAGCGCCGAGGCGGGATCGCCGCGGAAGTCCATGCCGAGCTTGTCGATCT
>CALBHI010000086.1 GCA_937894535.1 uncultured Verrucomicrobiota bacterium | reverse complement strand
TACCCTCTAAGGTCGATGAAAAGCCGCTGGAATAAATGATTTCGGTTGATAATCCGCCGGCGCAGGTCGTTCCTGAGCTTGGGGTGACCGACCAGGACCACGGACAGGGCGCCGCCGTTGTTCTGGACCAGTTCGACCAGGCGCTTGAGCCCCACCAGGGTCTTGGGGTGCAGGTCGTGGGCCTCGTCGACGAACAAGGCAACCGGCTTCTTGCGCTTGGCGATGACCTCGATGAGCTTGCGCTCGCGCTTCTCCGGCTGGGTGGGGACCTTGAAGTCCTTCTCGGTCACCAGGTCATAGAACAGGGCCAGCATCAGGGTGCCCAGGTTGATCCGGTGCTTGTCCACCGCGAGCGACTGGGACACCAGGATCTCACGCTCGTCCTTGAGGGCCTCGGTCAGGCGGTGCAGCGTGGTGGGGGTCCGTGCAGGATACGTGTAAAAAGTTATCACAAGCCCTCTGACGAGGATCACAACCCCAACTTCAACGTTTCCGGCCCCAAGGGTTGAGGCATCTCGTCCATGTCCAGCACGTATTGTCCGAAACGGCGGATGTGCTCGCGTATGTACGGGCTCAGCCTTCCGACCAGTGCCTTTGTCACCGGGTAGCCTTCGGCTGCCGCAGTGTTCAAAACCCCGGTAAGATCGACAACGTTCTGCAACATGACCGCGTTGGCCACCAGGTTCATGTACTTCAGATGCTTGGTCTGCTCGACCGGATCGCCGCTCTTGATCACGGGTCCGCCGAAGCTGATCCAATCGAGGAAATCGTTGAAGGACTCGATTTTGGTCGTCTCCGCGCGAATGGTCCGGCGGAGCTCCGCCTCGGAGATGTAGCGCAGCAGAAACAGCGTCCGCACCACGCGGCCCAGTTCCCGGAAGGCGCGGTAGAGCTTGTTTTTGCGGTTGTGGCTCCCGAGCTTGCGAAGCAGCATCGACGGCAGGATCTTCCCGGCCTGGATCGACAAGACCACCTGCATCATGTCCTGCCAGTGCCGTTCGATCAGGTTCCAATCGATCACATCCGAGAACAAGGCGTCGATATGGGGGTAGCTTTCGGTCTTTGAAGGTCGATAGAAAATGGCGTCGTTCCAGGTGCGCATGCGCGGAAACAGCTCGATGCCCAGCAGTAGGGCAAGTCCGAACACCGGCTCGGACTGACCGTGGGTGTCGGCGTGCAGGGTGTCCGGTTGCAGCTCGGAGCGTTGCTCCAGGAGGGCGTCGAGTATGTACACGGCCTCCCAGACGCCGCAGGCGATGAACTGGGTAAACAGTGCGATGTAGGTGCCGGAGATGTGCTGGTAGTTGATCCCGCCGTACTTACCGTAGCGGAGGTGGCGCTCCCCCAAGAGGTTGTTCTCCCGCAGCTCCACATGGGTGCCGTCGGCGATGGCCACCTTGCGATCGCCCCACAGGTCCGGGAGCTCGAAGCGTATGTACTCGGCGATCACATCGTTCATCGCCGCTTCGAGCTTCGGCGTGGTGATGTGTTGGGCATTGATCCTGCGGATGGCGAATCGGTTGACGTCCGCGGTGTGCTGGGCGGTCTGACTGGCCCCGAGGTTGCAGCCGTAGCCGAACACGGTGAACAGGTAGCGTTTGGTGGCGTCCTCCAGTTTCGGGTCGGAGCCCGATGGTGGCCCGAAGTGCCGCGTGTAGCCCGCCCAGTGATGGGCATGTTTGAGGATGTCGAGCAGATGCCGTTCCGGCATGCGCTCGCGGACCATGGCCTCGAAGGCCTCCAGCCCATCCGGTAACGCGGTCGACTTCTGCCGTTTCAGATGCGGCACGCCGTCCGGATCGATGGAGAGCTGCGAGTTGTCCGGAAAGCCGGTATCCACGTCTCGGGCGGCCTGGGTCAGCGCCGCGCGCAACCGAGCCGTGTGCTCGGCGCCGGTTTGCGGCAGATCGAGTTGTT
>CALBHI010000085.1 GCA_937894535.1 uncultured Verrucomicrobiota bacterium | reverse complement strand
CGACGCGCTGCTGCTGGCCGCCGGAAAGCTCGTGGGGGTTCCGGTCGCGCTGGTTCTGGAGGCCGACGAGGTCCAGCATTTCATCCACGCGGCGGCGGCGGTCCTGGTCGGGGCGGATGCCGTAGCCGATGTTCTCCGCCACGGTCATGTGGGGAAACAGGGCGTATTCCTGGAACACCATGCCGATGCGGCGTTTTTCGGGCGGGGTCCATGTGACGTCATCAACCACGGTCTGGCCACCGATCGCGATGGTGCCGCCGTCGGGACGGACAAAGCCGGCGAGCATGCGCAGCACGGTGGTCTTGCCGCAACCGCTTGCGCCGAGCAGCGCGAGGAAGGTGGACGGGGCCACGTCGAGGTGGACACCGCAGGCGGCGCGCACCGTGCCGAAGCGTTTGCAGAGGCAATGGGCCTGGATCGCGGAGCCGCTCATTCGTACACGTCGTCCTGTTCTTCCTGGTTGAGGATCATTCCGACGAATATACCTGATACCGCGACCAATACCAGCGCGGGTGCGGCGGCCTGGGCATAGAGTGCGTCCTCGGTCGCGCTCCAGATGCGGGTGGCCAGGGTGTCGAAGCCGGTGGGGGCGAGCAGCAGGGTTAGCGGGAGTTCCTTCATGGTGGTCAGGAACACCAGCGCGAAGCCGGTGAGCAGGCCGGGTCGCAGCAGCGGAAGCGTAATGGAGGCGAGCACGGACCAGGGTCCGCGACCGAGGTTGCGCCCCGCCTCCTCCAGGCGCGGGCTGACCGTGCCGAGCGAGGCGCGCACGCTGCCGAGGGCTTCGGGCAGGAAGCGGCACGCGTAGGCGAAGATCAGCAGGGCAAACGACTGGTACAGGGCGGGGGCGTAGCGGGCGGCCCAGAAGACGAGGCTGAGGGCGATCATGATGCTGGGCAGGGCGTGGCCGGCATAGGCGGCTTTTTCGGTCAGGCGGGCGGTGCGGCCGGGAAACCGGACGGCCAGCCAGGCCACGGGCAGGGCGGCGGCCACGGTTATGCCGGCCGCCCACAACCCGGCTTGCACCGAGTGCACGACCATGGACCAACCGCGCCACAACGGTTCACCGGCGGTCCATCCCTGAAGCAGCCAGAAGGCAATCACGGCCAGCGGCAACACGAGGCCGAGCAGGGTGATCAGGGTGCAGCCGAGCAGGGCGGGGTAACGCCAGGCATGCAACGCCACGCGGGGGGCTGGCCGAATGGCCCCGACGCCGGCACGGTATAGCTTCGCCGAGCCGCGGGTGCGTGCCTCGACCCACAGGATCATCAAGGTCAGGGCCACCAGCATCAGCGCCAGTACCGCGGGAGCGCTGCGGTCGAACGACGTGCGGTAGTACACGAAAATGGCGCGGGTGAACGAATTGAACTGCAGCATCGAGACAGCTCCGAAGTCGCTCAGGGTGTAGAGGGCGACGAGCAGGCTGCCGGCTTGGACCGACGGCTTGAGGTGCGGCCAGGTGATGTCGCGGGCGATGCGCCAGGGGGGATGTCCGAGCGAACGTGCCGCATCCGCGAGGGCTGGGTCCAGGCAACGGAGGCCGGAACGGACGGTCAGCATCACGTACGGATAGGAAAACAGCGTGAGGGTCAGCCACGCGCCGGGCAGGCCGTACAGGCGCGGAGGACGTTCGAAGCCGGCCAGGGCGAACAGGGGGGCGAGCAGGCCGTTGGAGCTAAAAGCTCCGATCAACGCGAAGGCCCCGACATACGAAGGCAGCACCAGAGGTAGGCAGGTGATCACGGCCCAGGTGGTGCGACCGGGCAGGTCGGTGCGCACGGTCAGCCAAGCCAGGACCACGCCGATCAGGGTGGATGAGGCAGTGACCAGCACGGTCAGTACGACGCTGTTCCAGAGGACGCGCAGGGTTTCCTCGCGGGTGGCGATGTCCCAGAAGCGGTGTCCGGTTTCGCCGGCCCGGATGAGAAGGTACACGAGGGGCAGCAGCACGGCCAAGCCGATGGCCCCCGCGAGCAGGCGCAGGCCCAGCGGGGCCGGGCGTCGAAGTTCCGGGTGATCCGGGGTGGTTTCGGCGGAGATGCCGGTGGTGGCCATGGAGGTGGAGGGGCGATGCGACGATCAGAAAATGCCGGCTTGGCGGATCAGCGACAGGGTGCCTTCGAGGTCCTCGAGTTGGTTCAGGTCGAGGTCCGGGGTGGCGATGGTGTCCAGCGGCTTCAAATCCGGGGGCAGGGAAACGTCCGCGATCAGGGGGTATTCGGCGGTTTCATGGGCGAAGTAGGTCTGGGCGCGGTGGTCGAGCAGGTAGTGGATAAAACGTTCGGCTTCGGCGGTGCGGCGGGAGGTTTTCAGCAGTCCCACGCCGGCGACATTCACCAGGCTGCCGGCACCGGGTTCGGGGAAATAGTGGTTGCGGGCGTTGATGTTCGGATTGGTGCGGCGGGCGCCGTACAAGTAGTAGTGGTTCACCAAGCCGGCATCGATTTCGCCGGCGGCGACGGCGGCGACGATGGCGCTGTTTTTCGCGTAGGGATGGGGCTCGTTGGCTTGGATGCCCTTCAACCAGGCGAGGGCCGCGGCATCGCCCCGCTGGATGCGCAGGGCGGTCACGAACGACTGGAACGAGGCGTTTTCCGGGGCCCAACCGATACGGCCTTTCCAGGCTGGGCCGGTCAGGGCATCGAGCGTAGCGGGGAGTTCGGCTTCGGTGATGCGTTGCGGGTTGTACACCAGCACCCGGGCGCGGCCGGACACGCCGACCCAGGTGCCGTCGGGCGAGCGGAAGCGGGGAGGCACGCGTTCGATGAGGTCGGTTGGCAGGGGCGCCAGTGCGCCGTGGCGGTGCAGGGCGCCCAAGGCCCCGGCGTCCTGGGCGAAAAACACGTCGGCCGGACTATGGGCCCCTTCCTCCAGCAGGGTCGCGGCCAGTTCGGCGGTGCCGGCATAGCGGATGGAAACGTCGATACCGGTCTCCTGTTCAAAGCGTTCGATCAATGGGCGGATCAATTCTTCGCCACGGCCGCAATACACGACAAGGCGGCCTTCATCGGCCTTCATACCAATGGCGGTAAGCAGGGAAAGTCCGGCGGCCAGGAGCGTGGCCGGAAGCCACGGGCGGGAGAGGACGCGCTTCATAGATCCATCACCTTGCGGGATTTGCGGGTAATGGTCGGGCGTTCGAAGAAGCATTGCTGGCTACAGGTCGGGCATTCCTCCACGCTGTTGTGGCAGCTCTGGGTATGTTTGCGCAAGACCTTCAGGAAATCGTGCACGACCTTGTTGTCCGATTTGATCAGGTCGATGAACGAGCACAACTTGATGCTGGTTTCGATGCTCAGCAGGTGCTCGAGCTTGCAGGCGTCCACCTCGGCCTGGTCGGGCGAAACGCCGAGTACGTCTTTCAGGAAGGCTTCGAGCAGTTCGTCGTTTTTCTCCACGATCAGGGCGAGGCGTTTGCCCTCTTCCGAAAGGGACAGGAACTTGTTGTGGTCCTCCACGACGAGGCCACGTTTTTTCAACGGTTTCAGGCTGATCGAACAGCTGCCGCGGGTGATGTTCAACTGCTTGGCGATGTCGGTCACGCGGGCGTACCCCTGCGCTTGCAGCAATTCCTGAATGGTCATCAGGTAATGCGCGGCGCTGTGGGTCAGCGCATTTTCATCAAACGATTTCCAGACTTCGTTGGCCATGGCTCAACTCCCCGGGGTGATTGGCATGTAAATCATGCGAAATATATGGCTATTTCGCGGGGTGTCAAGCGTGAGCCGAGGGACGGTCTTCCCTGCGATGTGTGCCCGTACAATCGACCTTGCCCGCTCGAACACCTTGATTTATGGTATGGGCCACATTGTCTGATCAGGGCTTCGCAATTAAGTGTCAGGAGAATCGTACCATGGCGACAACATTCAGTCCTCCGGTTCGTGCCAAGAAAAAACCTAAAGCGGACATTCCGGTTTTGCCAATCGCCTTGGGGGCGGTGGCGGTGGCCCTCGCGGCGCTCTGGTTCATCACCAACGGCAAACTCAAGCAGGCGCAGGCCGGCAGCGCGGCGTTGACGGACGCGGTGGTTCAGACCGCGGCCGCGGCGGGTGTCGAGGGTGTGACCGTGGAAGCCTTGGCGGATGCAACCAATGGCCCGGTGGTGTTGGCTTCAGTGGCCACCTCGGTCGGTGAGCGGGTGGCGGAGTTGGCGGCGGCGCGGTCGGAAGTGGCTCAAGCCAAGACCAATGTGGGGCGTTTGGAGACCGAGGGTCAGGCTGCGCAGGAGCAGTTGACCACGTTGCGTGCGCAGCTCGATGCGGCCCGGGCGGAAGCGAAGGCCAAGTCGGACGAAGCGACTGCGGCGGTGAAGAAGGCCGAAGCCCAGGTGGCGGCGCTCAATGCGACCATCGCGGGGTTGCAGGAGGAACTGGCCGCCGCTCGTGAAGCGGCCGCTCAAGCTGCGGTGGACGAGGCGGTCGAGACGGCGCCCGTTGAGGAAACAACGGGTGCGACGGCGGTTGATGCCGCGGTGGCGGCCGAGCCTGCTGCCGTTGCCGAGCCGGTCAAGCCCGCACGAAGCGGTTCCTCGCAGGCCGCGGTCATTCCCGAGGGCAAGTCTACCCTGTTCAAGACGGTCCGCTACGATGCTTCAAAAGAACGCCTGGTATTCACGACGCTGGATGACAAGGTGCTTACCTACAGTGGTGTTCCCGAGACGACAGTTGATGAATTGCTGGCTGCACCGGTGTTCGACATCTATTACCGGTTCCGCATCTTGGACAAGTTTTCCAGCGATC
>CALBHI010000084.1 GCA_937894535.1 uncultured Verrucomicrobiota bacterium | reverse complement strand
CGGCCGCACCGTCAGCACCCGCGCCGGAGCCACCGAAGCCTGAACCGCCGAAGCCGAAACCACCGGAGCCCTCCAAGCCGGAGCCGCCGAAACCCGAACCCCCCAAGCCCGAACCGGAACCGGTCAAGGAACCGGAGCCAAAGCCGGTCAAGCAGGAGGTCAAGAAGCCGCAGGAGATCAAGGTCAATACGAACCGCATCGTGCGCAAAGACCAGCCCAAACCGGTCGAGCCGGCCAAGCCGCGCATCAACGAAAACCAGGTGCGCGATCTGCTGAGTTCCGCGCTGCCGACCTCGTCGTCGGCGAGTTCCGCCCCCGCCACCGGTTCACCCAGTGCGCTTGGTGCATACTACGGCCGGATCTACCCGATCCTCTACGCGGCGTGGAACCGGCCGCCGGGAATTTCCGGTTTAACCACCACCGTGTCGATTCGTATTGCCAAGAACGGCGCGATCATGCAGAGGAATCTGGTGTCGGGTTCGGGCAATCCGGGAATGGATGAGTCGGTGATGCAGGCGCTGCGCGCCGTATCGACGCTTCCCTCGCTTCCGGATAGCGTGCGCGAACCCTACATCGATGTTCGAATCGCTTTTGAATCGTCCGGCCTGTCCATGTGACAAACCGGCATTACCAGCATGGAGTAACCACATCATGAACGTCCGCACCACCATCGCGGTTTGGCTGACCCTCGCCGTGGCCGTCTCGGCCCAGGCGCAGCAAGCCGATATCCGCATCGCCAAGGGGACCGGCAAAACCGGCATCGACCTCAGCACCTTGCAGGCCGGGGCCGACGGTGCCTCGCGCGAGTTCTTCAGCGTGTTGCAAACCAGCCTGCTCCGGTCCGGCTGGATTGAACGCGGCACCCCGCAGGCTTCCGATTACGCCGTCGTGGGCAGCATCTCCTCGGATGGCGCTTCCGTGCGCGCCGCGCTTCAACTGGTGCAGCGCAGTTCGCGTCAAGTCCTGCTGAACCAGAACTATCCCGGCCAGGGTACCGGTATCCGCACCGCCGCCCATCGCGCCGCCGATGACATCGTCTTCGCCATCACCGGGCGCAAAGGATTCGCCTCGTCCAAGTTGCTCATGGTCGGCAACCGCACCGGCAACAAGGAGTTGTACATGGCCGATTCCGACGGTCGGGGCTTGTACCCGCTCACCGCCGACAAGACGGTCAGCATGGCCCCGCGATGGAGCAAGGATGGCCAGCAAATCTATTACACCTCCTTCCTGCGCAAATTCCCGGCGGTGTACCGCATCGACCTGGCCAGCCGCAAGCGGACCCGTGTGTCCAACTTCGCCGGCCTGAATACGGGTGGTGCCGTTTCCCCGGACGGGCGCGATATGGCCGTGATCCTCTCCAAGGACGGCAACCCCGACCTCTACATCATGCGCCTCGCCGACGGGTCGCTGACCCGCATCACCAGCACCCCCCGCGCCGTCGAAGCCAGCCCCGGCTGGTCACCCGACGGCCGCCAACTGGTCTATGTCTCCGACCAGACCGGAACCCCCAACCTGTTTGTCGTGTCGCGTTCCGGCGGGCAACCCCGCCAGATCACCACCCGCGGCCGCCAGAACGTCTCGCCCGACTGGGGACCGCACGGCGACATCGTCTTCTCCAGCCTGATCGGCGGCAAGTTCCAGGTCTGCGTGGTCAACCCCCAAACCATGGAAATCCGGCAGGTCACCTCCGACTTCGCCGACCACGAGGATCCTTCCTGGGCCCCCAACGGCCGGCACATCGCCTGCGCCATTACGAAACAGTACAAATCGAAGGTTTATCTCATTGACACCATGGGGGACGCCCCCATACTTCTGACCGATTATGAAGGCGATTGGTATTCGCCCAAATGGTCTCCGTAAGGTTATTTAATCGTCCGAAAGAGTGGAGCTCGAAAACTATGATGCGTAAGGTGATTTGGCTGGTGGCGTTGGTGGCGGTTGTCGCTTCCTCGGGTATGGTTGGTTGCAAGCGCAAACCGAAAGCCGGTGCGGGCGCTGGTGGCTATGATGAATTCGGTGGAGCCCTCGGTCCGATGGACGGCACGGCCGGTTACGGATCGGCGATGAACCCCGATGACCTCCAGGCGGTGGCCAGCCAGTTCGCCCCGGTATACTTTGACTACGATAGCTCCCAGGTCGCGGCCTCGGAACGCTCGAAGCTTGACGCTGTCGCGGAATTCCTCCGCGGGAACCCGAGCACCGGTTTGGTCGTCGAAGGTCATTGCGATGAGCGCGGCAGCAACGAATACAACCTGGCCCTCGGCGAGCGCCGTGCCCAGGCTGTCCGGGCCTACATCATCGGTCTCGGCATCCAGGCGGAGCGCATCAAGACCGTCAGCTACGGCGAAGAGCAGCCGGCCGCGTTTGGTCACGACGAAGCCTCGTGGAGCCAGAACCGGCGCGCCTCGTTCAGCTTGTTCTAAGCGACCGTTCATCCGATCCGATGCAGAGGCGTTCTCCACGGAGAACGCCTCTTTGTTTTTCCGGATGAACTATGGTAGGTTTCCCGCCACAGGAGTGTAGGTACCGTGATGATTGATGGATCCAGTTGGCTGGGCTTTTTCGGCAGTTCGATGAGCGGCG
>CALBHI010000083.1 GCA_937894535.1 uncultured Verrucomicrobiota bacterium | reverse complement strand
ATCGGGTTCACGCGGATCAGGGCCTCCAGCGCGGCCCATTTGCTGATGAGGAGGCCGAACGGCGCGAGGAACATGCCAGCGATGCCCACCAGCATGGCCACCGCGAGGGCCGGGTGGCGCATGACCAATCCCTGCATATCCTCGATGTCGCGGCTGCCGAGGCGGTGTTCGACCGTTCCGACGGCGAGGAACAGCAGGGCCTTCGCCACCGCGTGGAAGACGATCAACAGGATGGCGGCCCACACGGCGTTGTACTGGCCGGAAGCGGCGCAGGCCACGATCAGGCCGAGGTTGGCGATGGTGGAGTAGGCCAGCACGCGTTTGGCGTTGTTCTGGCCGATGGCGATCAGCGAGGTGATCAGGAACGTGGTGGCCCCGATCAGGGCGATGAACAAGCCGGCGAGGGTGTCCTGCAGGACCGGGGCGAAACGGACGATCAGGTACACCCCGGCCTTGACCATGGTGCTGGCATGCAGCATCGCGGACACCGGGGTGGGGGCGACCATCGCGCCGAGCAGCCAGGCGGAAAACGGGAACTGGGCGGATTTGGCCAACCCGGCGAAGCAAAGCAATACCACCGGCAGCAAATACAGCGCGTCGCCGCTACCGACGATCTGGAGCAGGTCGAGCGAGCCGCCCCGCTGCACGATCAGCATCCACCCCAGCGTCATGGCAATGCCGCCGGCGAGGTTCAGTTTCAACGCGAGGAACGCGCTGTGGTACGCTTCGTCGGTGCGGGCATACCCGATGAGCAGGAACGAGCAGACGGTGGTGATTTCCCAGAAGAATACAAACCAGGGCAGGCTGTTGGCGAAAACCAGGCCGAACATCGCGGACAGGAAGATGAAGAGCACGCAGAAAAATTGATTGCGGCGGTCCGGTTGGTCCTTGTGGTGCTGGTGCCACTCCTTCATGTAGCCGATGGCGTGGATGCAGATCAGGCCGCCGATCACGCCGACGATCGCCGCCATGATGGTGGCGAGGTGGTCGATCAGCAGCGGGGTCGCCACGGCTTCGTGGCGCGCGTGGGTCAGGTGTTCCGCCCACCAGGCGAGGGCCGTCTGGGTGATGACCAGCAGGGCGGCCAGCGGTTGGCGGCGGCGCAGGCAGATGACCAGCAGAAAGGCGCCGAGGGCGAGGCCGATCCAGCCAAAGGCGGTCAGGTAGGGGGCTTCGTCCAGGGGAATCAGGAAAACGTCGCGGTCGAGTTGTTGGAACAACAGGTGCAACGAGCCGAGGCCGATGGCGATCGAGGCGATCAGCACCAGCGGTTTGCGCAGACGGCTCAGCCCGAACGCCAGCAGGAGCACGGCGAACAACAGCGGAACGAGGATCAATCCCAGCGGGACATGCATGATGGCGGGGTTCCGTGGTCCCGCCGGATCACGGCGGGACGCGCGGAGATTTGCTTCCGATTACGAAACGGTAATGCAGGTCACCGGACAGCTGTCGGCGGCTTCCTGAACCTTTGCTTCCAGTCCAGCGGGGACGTCGGGATTCTTGACGATGGACACGTTATCGTCGTTGATTTCAAAAACCTCGGGAACGAGGTCGCTGCATACGGCGCATCCGGTGCAGGTGCCGGCATCCACTTCAACTTTCATGATGTACTCCTGTTTGGTTTACCACGGGTTGCTGGCGGCGTGGTGCCGCTTGAAATGTTCGATGGTCTTGATGTAGTTGGCGCGTTCGAAGGCGGCGGGATCGGCGATGGATTGCTGGCTCATCGAACCCTTCATCTGTTCGACCGACTCGTATTCGTGGGCATCCATCCAGGCTGTCAGGTCGTTGAGCAGGGTGGTGATGAACGGGATGCCCTTCTTGAGCAGGGCGGAGGTCGTGCACACGACATCGGCGCCGGCCAGCAGGTACTTCACCACTTCGGTGGCGGAGTGCACCCCGCGCGAGGCGGCGAGGGATACACCGAGTTTTCCGTAGAGGATGGCGATCCAGCGCAGGGGCAGGCGGATTTCGCCGGGGCCGCTGAGGGTCAGGTTCGGCACGACCTCGAGTTCGTCGAGGTCGAAGTCGGGTTGGATGAACCGGTTGAACATGACCAGGCCGTCCGCGCCGGCTTCTTCAAACCGCTTGGCCATGTGGGCGATCGAGCTGAAGAACGGGTTCATCTTCACCGCGACGGGGATGGTCACGATCTCCTTCACCGCCTTGACGATGTCGAGGTAGGACTCCTCGACGCGGGCGCCGCTGACACGCGGATCGGTGGGCAGCATGAAGATGTTCAATTCGAGGGCGCGGGCGCCGGCTTGCTCGATCTGGCTTGCGTAGTCGATCCAGCCTTCGCTGGTCATGCCGTTCAGGCTGCCGATGATCGGGATGTCCACCGCTTCCGAGGCCCGGTGGATGATGTCGAGGTAGCGGGTGGGGGCGATGTGGTAATCGTCGCCTTTGGGAAAGAACGAGGTCGACTCGGCGTAGATGTTGTCGCCCATCGAGGTGTAGTGGTCGAGCGCGGCGGCCTCGATCCGCAGTTGTTCCTCGAAGATCGAGAACATGGTCACGGCGGCCGCGCCGGCGTCGGCCATGCGCCGGATGTTGTCGACGTTTTCGGACATCGGCGAGGCGGACGGGACGATGGGATTCTTCAGCGGAATCCCCATGTAGGTCGTATTCAGGTTCATGGCGTGCTCCGGTCGGCGGTGGCGGCGGCTGCGGGTTCATACCGCTTGGCCAGGTTCTCGTGCATGGCCCAGCGCTCCTTGATGTCCTGTTCGGCCAGCTTGAGCAGGCGTTCGGCCTCCTCGGGTTGGCTGTGGTTGAGCATCCGGTAGCGGACTTCGTTGTAGGCGTAATCGCGCAGGGTGATGGTCGCCGGCTTGCTGTCGAGGCTGAACGGGTTTTTATCGCCGCCGAGCATCGTGGGGTTGAACCGGTAGAGTGGCCAGTGGGCGCTATCGACGGCCAGTTTCTGTTGCTTGAATCCGTTGGCCATCTCGATGCCATGGGCGATGCAATGGCTGTAGGCGATGATCAGCGATGGTCCGGGATACTGCTCGGCCTCGACGAAGGCGCGCAGGGTCTGGCGCGGGTTGGCCCCGAGGGCGACCCGGGCCACGTACACATGGCCGTAGGAAAGGGCGAGCAGGCCGAGGTCTTTCTTGCCGAGCGGCTTGCCGCCGGCGGCGAACTTGGCCACGGCGCCACGGGGCGTTGATTTCGACATCTGGCCGCCGGTGTTCGAATACACTTCGGTGTCAAGGACGAGGATGTTCACGTCACGGCCCGAGGCGAGGACATGGTCGAGGCCGCCGTACCCGATGTCGTAGGCCCAGCCGTCGCCGCCCATGATCCAGACGCTGCGCTTTACCAGGCATTCGATGATCGAGAGCAATTGCCGTGCTTCCATGGAGGTGTCGCCGCCCAGCTTGGCTTTCACGGCTTCGACGCGGACGCGTTGGGCGTCGATGCCGGCGCGGGTGGACTGGTTGGCGTTGATGACCTCGTCCACCAGGGTGTCACCGAGTTTGCCAGCCAGCCTCTTGAGCAGTTCGGCCGCGAAGACGGAGTGTTTATCGAGGGTCAGGCGGTAGCCGAAACCGAATTCCGCATTGTCCTCGAACAGCGAGTTCGCCCAGGCCGGACCGCGACCGTGCTGGTCAACCGTCCAGGGGGTGGTCGGGAGGTTGCCGCCGTAGATCGAGGAGCAACCGGTGGCATTGGCCACGAGCAGGCGGTCACCGAACAACTGGCTGAGGATTTTGACGTAGGGGGTCTCGCCGCACCCCGAACAGGCTCCGGAGAATTCGAAGGTCGGTTCCATGTATTGGAGATCCTTGACCATCGTGCCGTCGAACGAGGTGTAGTCGTTGACGGGCAAGGCTTCAAAGAAGGCGACATTCTTGCGGTCTTCCTCGAAGGTCGGCGCCTTCGGCTCCATGTTGATGGCGCGGAGGCCGGCGGCTTGTTTATTCTTGGTGGGACAGACGCCTACGCACAGGCCGCAACCGGTGCAGTCCTCGATGAAAACCTGCAGGGTGTAGCGGGTTCCGGGAGCGACATCCTTGCCGCGCAGCGGGGCGGATTTGAAGGCGGCGGGCGCGTTGGCCAACTGGTCCTCGTGGTAGGTGCGCGAGCGGATCACGCTGTGCGGGCAAACGAGGCCGCACATGCCGCACTGGATGCAGATCGCTTCGTCCCAGACCGGCACGATGTCGGAGATGTTGCGCTTTTCCCATTTGGTTGTTCCGGTGGGGAAGGTGCCGTCGATGGGCATCTTGCTGACCGGGAGGTCGTCGCCGTTGCCCGCCATCATCGGGGCCAGCACATCCTTGACGAAGGCCGGAGCGGCATCGGCAACCAGCGGGGGCAGGGCCTCCCCGGTGGCGGTGGAGGGGATGGACACCGGGAACAGGTGGGCGAGGGTGTGGTCAACGGCGGCGAAGTTCTTCTGCACCACCTCGGCGCCTTTTTTCTTGTAGGTCTTCTCGATCGACTTCTTGATCTGCTCGATCGCCTGCTCGCGCGGCAACACGCCGGAAATGGCGAAGAAGCAGGTCTGCATGATCGTGTTGATGCGCGAGCCCATGCCGGTTTCACGGGCGACCTTGTAGGCGTCGATCACATACAGGCTGATGTTCTTGTCGATCAGGTTTTTCTGCACTGGGCCGGGGAGTTTGCCCCATACATCCTCGGGACCAAACGGGCTGTTGAGCAGGAACACCGCGCCGGGGGCGGCCAGTTTGAGCATGTCGGTCTTCTGCAGGAAGCCGAACTGGTGGCAGCCGATGAAGTTGGCGGATTGGATCAGGTAAGTCGAGCGGATCGGGTCCGGTCCGAAGCGCAAATGCGAGGTGGTCTGGGAGCCGGACTTCTTCGAGTCGTAGACAAAATAGCCCTGGGCATAGAAGTCGGTTTCCTCGCCGATGATCTTGATCGAGTTCTTGTTCGCGCCGACCGTGCCATCCGCGCCGAGCCCGTAGAACAGCGCCCGCACGACCTTGTCCGACTCGGTGATGAAGTTCGTGTCGACGGCGAGACTGGTGTTCGAGACATCGTCGTTGATGCCGACGGTGAAGTGGTTTTTGGGCGCGGGTTTGGCGCATTCGTCGAGCACGGCCTTGACCATCGCGGGGGTGAATTCCTTGGACGACAGGCCGTAGCGGCCACCGATCACGCGCGGGAACGCGGGGCAGGGCAGGCGGCCGGCGGACTGTTCCTCGACCAGCGCGGTGAGGACATCCTGGTACAACGGCTCGCCGGCCGAGCCGGGCTCCTTGCAGCGGTCGAGCACGGCGATGGTCTTCACCGAGGCGGGCAGTGCGGCGATGAAGGTGTTGGCGGCAAACGGGCGGAACAGGCGGACAACCACCGCGCCGACTTTTTCGCCCCGGGCGATCAGGGCGTCGATGGTTTCCTTCACGGTTTCCGCGCCGGAGCCCATCAGCACCAGGACACGTTCGGCCTGCGGGTGGCCATAGTACTCGTACAACTTGTACGAGCGACCGGTCAGGGTGGCGAGTTGATCCATGGCGGTCTG
Source organism: uncultured Verrucomicrobiota bacterium (assembly GCA_937894535.1). Classification (GTDB taxonomy): domain Bacteria; phylum Verrucomicrobiota; class Kiritimatiellia; order CAIVKH01; family CAIVKH01; genus CALMUP01. Next base: position 12,756 of record CALBHI010000083.1, on the reverse strand, counting down.
CACCGCGTCGGGAACGACGGCGTAGAACGGATTCACCGTTTCGCGGCCCTGGAAGTATACATCGGGGTTCTGGGCGGTGCCGCGGATGACCGGGTGGTCGGGGTTCAGGGCGCGGGCACGGTGGGCGATGATGGCCTCCTCGTCGATCATGGCCCGGATGGCCTCGTCATCGGGCAGCACGACCTTGTTCACTTCGTGCGAGGTGCGGAACCCGTCGAAGAAGTGAAGGAACGGGATACGGGTTTTCAGTGTAGTGGCATGGGCGATCAGGGCCATGTCGGCGGCTTCCTGCACCGAGGCCGAACCGAGCAGGGCGAACCCCGTGGAGCGGACCGACATGATGTCGGAATGGTCGCCGAAGATCGACAAGCCTTGTGCGGCGAGCGAGCGGGCGGTCACATGGAAGACGGCCGGGGTCAGTTCGCCGGCGATCTTGTACATGTTCGGGATCATCAACAGCAGGCCTTGCGAGGCGGTGAAGGTGGTGGCCAGCGATCCGGTTTGGAGGGCGCCGTGCACGGCACCGGCCGCACCGCCTTCGCTCTGCATCTCCACGACCAGCGGTACGGTTCCCCAGATGTTTTTGCGGCCTTCGCTTGACCATTGATCGGCCAGTTCGCCCATGGTGGACGAGGGGGTGATCGGGTAGATCGCGCAGACTTCGCTGAGGCGGTGGGCTACGTGGGCGGTGGCTTCGTTGCCGTCGATGATCGAGAAGGATGATTTCATACGTGGTGTCGGTGGTGGTAGGTGGATTCGCCCGGAGTAAAGGTGCTGCGGCTTTGGGCCCAGTCGTGGCTGATCCGGGTCAGTTGGCGGTTGTCTGGGGTGTGCAGTTTGCGCCGGATGTTGTTGCAGTGGGTGGCCACGGTCTTGATGTTCACCCCGAGTTCGTCGGCGATGTTGCGCGGGCACTTGCCCTTGCCGAGGAGCTGGAACACCATCATCTCCCGGTCGCTCAGCACTTCGATGGGAATGCGCGTTTCATCTTCGGCGGGTTCGGCCATGCCGTGGAGGATGCCTTGCATCACATCCTCGGAAACAAACCGTTCCCCGGCCGCCGCGGTCTCGAGTGCCGTCGCGAGCAAGGTGGATACTTCATGCGCGGCAAGGAATGCGGTGGCACCCGCGCGAAGGGCCCGCGAGGCGACCAGGGCATCCCCGTTGGCGTGGAGCAGCATGACCGGCAGGTCGGGCGCCTGGTTGCGGATACGTTTTAATTCGTGGAGCGGATCCATGGTCGGGGCCATGGCATCGATGACCAGAAGATCCACGGCTCCTTCGTCGCCGTGCTCATAACCGGCCCGCAGCGACCGGTAGGTCACAACAAAGGACCGGTGGTCGTCGCGGGCGATGGCCTGTTCGATAACCCGGGCGTGAGCCCGTTCATTGGTCAACACCAGCACCGAGATGGAAGCCCTTGGATGGGCCGTCTCCGTGTGGATCGCGGGGTTCGCGGATTCGTGGTTCGCGCTCATGCCCCACATCATGCGCGGGGAGGAGGCTGGCGAACATCGGGTACGCGCCGGTTCGGGGTATCAGGGATTGGCTGATTTGCCCGGAACCGGGGGTGTCACGCCAGGAGTTTTACGCCGGATGGCGGCCGTTTTCGACCCAATTCACGGCGCTGCGGGCGAGTTCGGCCGCGCTCTTGATGGACAACTTTTCCTTGATGTGGGCGCGGTAGGTTTCGATGGTCTTGATGCTGAGGTGCAGGGCCTCGGCGATCTCCCGGGTGCCGCGGCCTTCGCCGATCAACCGGAAGACTTCCAGTTCGCGGTCGCTCAGGCGCTCGATCGGGGAGGATTTGATGTCGGCGCTGGGCTGGGTCAGGTCGCGCAGCACCTTCTGGCGCATGTTGTCGCTGACGTAAATTTTCCCGGACAGCACCTGCCGGATCGCCTTGATGACGTTTTCCGCCACTTCCTGCTTCATGATGTAGCCGTTGGCGCCGGCGCGCAGGGCGCGTTCGGCATACAAGGATTCATCGTGCATGGAAACGATCAGGACGGGAACCTTGTCGAATTCGCTGCGGATGGCCTTGGTCACCTCAATGCCATCGCTGCCATGCAGCGAAATGTCCAGCAGGATCAGGTCGGGAAGTTGCTTGCGGAGCGCGTCCAGGACTTCGGCTCGGCTGGCGGCTTCGCCTCCGACCACAAAGTCGGATTCCTGCTCGAGCAACGAGCGGATGCCCTTCCGCACCAGGGGATGGTCATCGACAATCAGAATGGAGTGTTTCTTGTCAGCTTGGGCCATGTTCCTTCGTCCTTCCGGTCCTAAACGCCGCCTTTTGTTACAAGGAATGTCAGGGGAATACAACAACGAACCTCGGTGCCGCCTTCCTTGGGCGATGCAATGGAAAAGGTTCCGCCGATCAGGCCTGCGCGGTGCCGCATGATATCGAGTCCCATGCTGATGCGGGTCGGGTCCCGTTGCGCGGGCAATCCGGCCCCATCATCAGCCACGGAAAGCATCAGGCTGTCACGGTCGCGGCTCAGGCCGATGACCACCCGGCGCGGCTTGCCGTGTTTGATGGCATTGGCCACGCTTTCCTGGGCGATGCGGTACAGGTGCAATTCAGCATCAGCAGCCAGGGGTTCCCAGCGCGCCGGGCCATGAAAAATGGCCTCGACCTTGTAAATCCGCCGAGCCGTCTCGGCCATCTGCGTCAAGGCTGCCAGTAAACCCTGACGTTCCAGTTCGGTTGGAAACGCACCGTAGGCCAGCCGCTTGGCCTCGCTCATGGCCTCCATGGACAGGGTGGCGATCGATTCCGCCTCGGCGGCCAGCCCCGGATCACTCACGGCGATTCTCTTGGCCAACGACTTGGCCAGCAAGGAGATACCCGTGATAATCTGGCCGAGTGCATCGTGGAGATCCCGTCCGATTTCCCGTCGCTCGTTCTCGCTGGCGGTAACCAGGGCCTTCTCCATGTACTTGCGCTCGCTGATGTCACGGATGATGCCGACAAAGAACCGTTTTTCCCGACTGGCCACCTCGCTGACCGCGAGATCCATCGGGAACAACGTGCCATCCTGGCGTTGACCAGCCACTTCGCGGCCAATTCCAATAATGCGCGGCTCTCCATTCTTTAAGTAGCGATGGATATAACCATCGTGCTGCTCGCGGTAGGGCGAAGGCATGAGCAGGCTGACGTTTTTTCCGACGACCTCGCCCGGCTGATACCCGAACATGCGGGCAGCAGCCCGATTGAACGAAAGAATCAGCCCGTCTTGGTCGATCGTGACGATCGCATCCGCCGCCGTCTCTAAAATCGCTTCGACATAGGCGTTGATGTTGGCCCCGTCCGGAACAACAGAAGGGTTGTTCGGTCCTGCGGAGGCGTTGGGCGTGGAATCCATGTCGAAATCATACATAAACCCTTCCGCGGTGCAATCCTGCAACGATAAAATCACCGGTCGACACCTGCCCAATCCACGGGACGCACCGTTTCGGGCAGCCTTTTCGTGGCCAGTGTGATCAATCGTTGGAGAATGATAGCTAATCAGTTGATGGGTAGAGAGTAACGCGTTCGAGGAAACTTTTTCCATAAAACCGCTTAACAAAACCTACACATACCGCTATTCATTAAAACGTTTCACAGGCTGCAGTTGGTACACAAAGGCTCGAAATACGTGCCAGACATTGGGGGAGTATATGCGTAGCGAACGTTGGTTGACATGGGTGCTGGGTTGGTTGTTGGTGGCGACGGGTGCTTTGGCTCAGGTGCCATACCTCGCGGTCAACGGGGCCAATCACGATTACCTCACCCTGAACTACTACATCAACGAACCCGGCGATACCGAGACCATCTTCCTCGATTTCTATCCCAACGAGGGCAATGTCGAGCAGGCGCAGATCTGGTCCAACCTCGGCCGCCGCGACCGCGCGACCCTGGGCGACCAGGATTTCGCATCCGTTCCCGGCCCCGCCCCGGCCAGCACGAATTATTTCGTGGGTTTTCCGATGACCAATGCGGGTGGCGGCAAATGGACCGTCGCCCTTCCCGTGAACAAGACCGGTGCCTACCGCCTCACCGCACGCTACAAGGTTTCCGGTAACCCCAACTGGAAATGGGTCGGCAAGCGCGACACGGCCATCGTCGTCTCCCCCAAAAAGTCCCGCGACGTCATTCTGTACGAGCTCCAGGTTAACGCCATCAATGCCTCCGGCGACACGTTTGGCACCCGCTCCACGTTCGAAGACCTGATGAACCCGGCCAAACCGGCCAACCTCGATTACTTCGAAAGCCTCGGCGTCAATACCCTCTGGATCCAGCCGATCCACCCCATCGGTAGCCACTACTGCGTGAACGTCGAAGGCCCCGGCAGTCCGTACTCGATCCAAAACATGTGGGAAGTCGCCCCGCACCACAGCCAGGGCAATACCCGCCAATCCTCAATGACCGCCTTCACCAATTTCGCCGCCGCCGCGAAGGCCAAGGGCATCGACTTCTTCTTCGATATCATCTTCAACCACACCTCGTGGGATGCCGAAATCGGCCGCGATCCGAACAATCCGGAGCAACCGCACGTAACCCCGACCGCCAAGATCAAGGACATCCTGCCCCAGTGGTATTCCCGCTACAACTCGACCGATCTGCCCTGCGGCGAGTACTCCTACAACCAGGCCAACTTCCAATTCACCTTGCCCGCCACCTCCGCCACCCAGATCGGCCCGGCCCCGGCCGAGCGCAACGACTTCGGCAAATGGCCGGACGTCGCCGACCTGTTCTGGGGCACCTATCCCGCCCTGTCGGATCCGCAGACCGATACCGATGCAACCTGGGATGTCACCCAGACCGGCAACGATGTGAAGCGCATGGTCGAGTACTTCGCCTACTTCGGCAAATACTGGATTGAAAAGTCCGGTGGCACCCTCGGCGGTTTCCGTTGCGACTACGCACAGGGCCTCCCCCCGCAGGCCTGGGAATACCTCGTCAACAAGACGCGCCAGGTGAAGTGGGATTTCGTATTCATGGCCGAATCGCTCGACGGCGGAAACGTTTCCAAGCGCGCCGGTCGTCACATGGACATCATCAACCAGAACTGGGTCTGGCAGGTTCTCGAGAACGCCGGCAACACCACCGGCTTCCGTGGCATCATCGACGCGAACAAGACCGCCTATGGCTATGCCGGCATCATGCGCGGCCTGATCAACCACGACCAGAACGCCCCGAACGACAAGTGGTACAGCTTCTCCCGCTACGCCGTCGGCGCGGTGATCGATGGCGCCCCGCAACTCTACCAGGGCCAGGAACTCGGCTACACCAACGCCTGGGGCTTCTCCCAGTTCCGCAACCAGTTCGACCGCTGGATCCCGCACATCTTCAAGTGGCACAACATGCAGACCCTCTGGAACAACCGCGATGCCATCCTTGAAAATGCCTACAGCCGCGTGAACAAAGGCCGCATGGCGAACATCGCCAACCGCCTGCACGATCAGTGGTACCTCGACAAGACCGACGGCTCGCCCCACCAGCAGATCTTCTCCGTGCTGAAATACGAGAAGTTTGGCTGGGATCCCGCCCACCAGAACGTCGTCCTGAACTTCGTGAACCTGACCCCGTGGACCCAGCAGGGCGGCACCTTCAAGCTGAACGGCGTCAATGCCATCTACCTGAACCCCACCCGCTACTACAATGTCCGCAACCTGACCGCCAACAATCCGAATCAACAGCTTTGGCCCGCTCCCGGCAAGACCGGCCAGGAACTGCTGAACAGCGGTATCGTCATCGACATGCCCGCCAACGGCGCGGCCAATCCCGACCGCGCCTTTGTCCAGATGCTCAAACTCGAAGAGCACGGCAGCACCGGCCCGGTCGAGCCCTACGTGACCATCAACCCGACCAACCCGGTCGGCTGCGACGTGGTCGCCATCCGCTACCGCAAGACCGATAGCCCGCTCGGCGCCGGCCCGGTCTACATCCATATCGGCCGCAACGGATTCCAGGACGTGATCCTGCCGAACCCCCAGATGGCCAACGACGGCAGCAACTGGGTGTACTACGCGACCCCGGCCGCCGGCACGACCAACCTGAACTTCGTGTTCAACAATGGCTCCGGCACCTGGGACAACAACGCCAACCAGAACTGGAATGTTACCATCACCGGCTGCACCGGCTCCGTCCCGCAGGCCGTCTGGACCGTTCCTGAAACCATCCAGAACTGCGAACCGGTCACCGTTTATTACAACGCCGCCGGCCGCCCGCTGGCCTCGGCCAATCCGGTCTACATCCACATCGGCCGCAACGGCTGGACCAACATGGTCACCCCGACGCCGGCCATGACCCTCGCCAGCAATTCCGTCTGGATGTACACCTACACCCCGACCACCGGTACCGAGACGATCAACTTCGTCTTTAACGACGGCAACACGAACCAGGCCGCCCGCATCTGGGACAACAATGGTGGCAATGACTGGAGCAAGCCCGTGTCCGGTTGCGGTTCCATCCAGCCTCCGCCCGACTTCGCCATCACCGATCCCGCAGCCGAGGTGTTGAGCGTCCCGAACAATGTTGAAGCCTACACGCTGCAAGGCCTCGCCCTGAACATGACCGGCCACCTGCGCTGGACCAATGCCCTCACCGGCGCTTCGGGTTCGATCGCCGCGGCCAGCCCGTGGAGCATCCCGCTGGTCGGCCTCGGTGTCGGTACCAACGTCATCACCGTGCGCGGCAGCAACAGCACCGGCGGCTCCACCGTCACCAACGCCCGCGACGTCGCCTCAAACTACAGCGCGTGGACCAACGGCTCGAACCTGGGCACCGGATTCAACGCCTGGCAGCTCGAGAGCGGCGGTACGTCGGCCGGACACTTTACCGCGGCCAAGGGCTTCGGCATGTGGTCCTATCAGGGCGGCAACTTCGCCGCTTCCATCCGCCCGTTCCCGTCGGAGCTGGCCATCGGCCAGACCTTCCACGCCCGCATCCAGAACAACTGGATCTGGGAGAGCGGCGGTTCGTTCGGCATGGCCTTGCGCGACAGCAGTGGCGCGACCAAGTGGGAACTCTACTTCGTCGGCGGCGGCACCAACTACACCGGCACCAACCCGACCGATATCCCGTGGACCAGCAACGGCGTGGATGTCGCCTTCACCCGCACCGCCACCACTGCCTACAGCGTGGATGTCACCCCGGTCGGTGGCACCAAGCGTACCTACACCGGCTCGTTCAGCGGCTCGATCAACCAGTTCCGCGCCTGGTCGGCGAACAACGGCACCAGCGATGAGTTCAATCCGAACCGCGACTTCTTCTTCAACAACCTGATGCTGACCTCACTCGGCGGTGGATCCAGTGTGACCACCAACGACACGGTCACCATCATCCGCGCCGGATCGGCTGCCGCCGACACCAACAACAACGGCATCCCCGATGAGTTGGAAATGATCTGGTTTGGCCAACTCGTACCCGGTACCGGCGACTACGACAACGACGGCGCTTCCGACTGGGAAGAGTACATGGCCGGGACCAGCCCGACCAATTCCGCCGACACCATGATCGTCGAGGAAATCATGGCCAGCTCGAACAACAACCGCCGCGCCGCCATGGCCTGGAATGCCAAGCCCCAGCGCTCCTACCGTGTGATGGCTTCCCGCACCGGCATCGAAGGCCCCTACACCCACGAGGTGGCCACCCGTACCACCGTCGGCGGTTCGTCGTACATGATCGTCATCGAGGACGCCGAAAGCACGAACCACCCGTCCAGCTTCTACCGCCTCGAGCTCACCTCGGCGGGTGGTGGTGGCGGCGGCGGTGGCGGCGGATCCGACCCGGTCATCGTCAGCGCGACCCCCGGCAGCACCGTATTCACCAACATCGGCGGCGTTGCCGTCACGTTGAATGTCTCTGGCGGCACCATTACGAATGCGATCTACACCATCGAAGGCCAGAGCGCCCTCCCGTTCACCAACAACCAGGTGGTGGTGATCGGCGCTAGCTTCTCGAACGGCCAGTCCCGCACCCTGACCGTGTTCGGCCAGAACTCCGCCGGCAACAGCGACCAGAAGGTCTACTCCTACACCCGCGCCGCCGGCATCGCCATCACCAACGTGAACGGCACCCACCACTGGCCGGAAAACGGATCGATCACCTCGAACAGCGAGATCTGGGTGAACAGCGCCTCGTCGCCGACCGGTGCGGGCGTGAGCGCCTCCATCTCCTATTGTGCGGGCGGCTGCCCCGGCGGCTGGACGACCGTGGCCATGAACCGGAATCCCGGCTGGGATGATGCCGGCCGCGCCTGGTGGAACGTGAACATCGGATCGTTCCCCGCCGGTTCGTTGGTCCAGTACACCATTTCGGTTACCGATGCCCAAGGCACCACCATCACCGACAACAACGGAGGCGCGAACTACTCCGCCACCGTGAACAGCGGCGGCGGGGGCGGTGGTGGCGGAACCGGTGGCTTCCTGCCCCCGTCCACCAACCCGACCTTCGGCCAGTTTGGCACGAAGACCGTCAATGGCATCAACAACGGCGAATGGTCCACCAACAACCTGATCGCCATCGACCTCGCCAACGACGACCCGCGTTCGCTCGGCAGCAACTGGACGATGCACGAGACCCCGGCCGACCTGACCCACCTCTGGGCGGCCTGGGACGACAACAACCTCTACCTCGCCTACCAGTTCGCCGACATCACCGACGTGATCGATCCGTCGAACTACGGCTCGGGTGACGCCCTCGGCAACAACCAGGGTATCCTCCACTTCATCTCGATCGACACCGGTGCTGGCGGCGCGGTCAGCAACATGTGGGCCAAGAACGACAAGTTCACCGGCGCCAACGTGCCCGATTACCAGGTCGCCATGCGCGCCGACCTCTGGGCCGGTGCCTCGTTCATCTCCAAGGCGGTGAACGGCAAGTTCGCCGGCGACGAGAGCCGCGGCACGAACTACCTCTCCGCCGCCGAGGCCGGCATCCAGATCGCCCGCGTCTCCGGCGTAAATGCCGCCGACTCCCTCTGGGGCGTGGGCGATGTGGACAACTACCTGTCGAACCCGAACGTCGCGCTGAACAACTACATCGGCCACAACAAGGGCCGCGATACGTTCTACGAAATCTCGATTCCGCTGGCCCGCCTCGGCCTGACCCGCGCCACCCTCGAAGCCAACGGTATCGGCGTGTTCATCAACACCGGATCCCAGTCATCCCTCGACACGATCCCGAACGACCCCGCCACCTTGAACACCCCCGGCGTGGAAGTCTGGAACTCCTCGCTCGAGTGGTCCGACACCGACCTCTTCACCGCGCCCTTCGCGCGCATCGTGAAGTAGTCGATCGTCCACGCAACGCAGGCGGAACGCCCGGTCCCCCGGGCGTTTCCGCCCGGCCACGCGAACCACGCCTGCGGCCGCCCCACCGGCCGCGTCCTCCGGCGATTCCGCGTTGCTCTTTCCCGGATCCCGCCGGTGTGATAGTGTTTTTCCGTGATCGAACCGCAACCATCCGTCGCCTTGGCCGACTTTTCCCACCTGACCCCCGATCACGTGATTGAGCATGTCGAGTCGGTGACCGGCCGCCGTTGTACCAACCTCTGTCGACAACTGAACAGCTACATCAACCGCGTGTACGAGGTGCAGGCCGAGGATGGCACGTGGCTGATCATCAAATTCTACCGCCCCGGTCGCTGGTCCCGCACGGCGTTGCAGGATGAGGTCGATTTCCTCCGCGAACTGGCCGCCGCCGAAGTCCCGGTGGTCACCCCGATCTTCCACGATGGCGTCGGACTGCATACCGATGCCCACGGCGTCCATTTCGCCCTGTTCCCGAAGATCGGCGGCCGCCCCCTCGTCGAACCTCCCCCGGAACGCTGGATCGAACTCGGTCGCCTGCTCGCACGCTTGCACGAGGTGGGTGCCCGCACCGCACCCCGCGACCGGATCTCGCTGCACCCCGAGGAGGCCACCGCCGACCACCTCGACTCCCTGCTCGACGGCCCGTTTTTCCCGTACGAAAGCCTGCGCGATGAATACGAGGACGCCGCGTGGGACATCGTGGACCTGATCGCCCCGTGGTTTGACGATGCCGAGATGATCCGCATCCACGGCGATTGCCATCCGCAGAATATCCTCGACCGCCCCGATGAGCCGCTGTGCCTGATCGACTTCGACGACATGGCCGTCGGCCCGCCCATCCAGGACGTCTGGATGCTGCTTCCGGACCGGCCGGACCAGGCCCGCAACGAGTTCAACCTCTTTCGCGAGGGCTACGAAACCTTCCGCGACCTCCCCCCCGAGTCGCTGCGCCTCGTCGAACCCCTCCGCGCCATGCGCTTCATCCACTACACCGCCTGGTGTGCGCGCCAGAAGGCCGACGGCGGATTCAACCGCCTTGCCCCCGATTGGGGATCGGCCAGCCACTGGCGGCGCGAAATCGATGAACTCCGCCGCCAACTCTCGCTGATCCGCCTGGAGCTTGACCGATGAATGCCGAAGCCTACGAAGCGGTACTGGCCGATCCGTTCTGGCCGATCCTCTCGCTGTCTACCATCCTGCACCTGGCCAGCTTCGTGTGGGTGTTGCTGCACCTGTTTCGCCACCGCCGTGATCCCGTCGCGGCGATGCTGTGGATCATGGTCACCTGGACGCTGCCCGGTCTTGGTTTCCTGCTGTATCTTGGTTTCGGCATCAACCGCGTGGCGGCAAAAAGTTGGCGCAAGGAAACCTCCAACCAGAAATTCGAGCACGAACGCTCCGCCCGCGAGTCCGCCGAACTGCCGCTAAACTATTGGCGGTCCATCCGCGAAGCGGTGTCCCGCCAACCCGACCATCCGGTCGCCCGCGAAATCGACCGCGCCATCGCTTCGCAACTCACCGACCACCCGCTGCTCGGCGGCAACCGGATCGAGCTGCTGGTGACCGGCGATGAATTTTTCCCGCGCCTGCTCGCCGCCGTCGCCTCCGCTCGCCGCCACATCCACCTCCAGAGCTTCATCATCGGCAACGATCCCTTCGGGCGCACCTTGATGAAAGCCCTCGCCGACAAGGCCCGCTCCGGGGTTCAGGTGCGCATCCTCTATGACCGGCTTGGTTCGACCAAGGCCGTGCTGAGCGGCTTGTTCTTCCGCTACCGCCGCACCCCCAACCTGCAGATCGCCGGCTGGACCATGGCCCGCCTGCTCAAACGCCAGTTCCAGATCAACCTGCGCAACCACCGCAAGGTAGCGATTATCGACGGTGAGACCGCCTTCACCGGTGGCATCAACCTGCATGTGGAGAACACCACCCGCGGCGACAAGCCGCCGATCCGCGATTACCATGTCGCCCTCGCCGGACCGATCGTCTCCGAGCTGCAATACACCTTCCTCCGCGATTGGTTCTACATCACCGAAGAAGACCCCGACCGGTTGCTCTGTGAAGACCATTTTCCCCGCGTGGAGCCGGCGGGCGACGTGCCGATCCGCATGGTCAATGGGGGACCGGCCACCGCGCTCGATGAAATCAGCGACAGCCTCTTTGCCTGCCTGGTCAGCGCGCAGTCCAGCATCCTCGCCGTTACGCCGTACCTCGTCCCGACCACCGATATCATCCAGGCCCTGCGCAACGCCGCCCTGCGCGGGGTTGATGTGCGCCTCGTCGTGCCCGAATTCAACAACCACTTTTATGCCGGATGGGCCGGCCGCGCCTACTACGAGGAATTGCTCGCTTCCGGCGTACGGGTCTTTGAACGGCATCCGCCCTTCATGCACGCCAAGGGCCTGATCGTGGATGATGCGGTCGCCATGATCGGCAGCGCCAACCTCGACGTGCGCAGCCTGAAGCTCAACTACGAGACCAACCTGATGGTGTACGACGGGCCGTTCATCAACCAACTCAAGCAGGCCATGCTGGAGGAGGTCGCCCTCAGCCACGAGTTGCGCCTGAACGCGTGGCGCAACCGACCGCTCGCCCAGCGGATGAAGGAAAACGCCTGCAGCATCCTCACGCCGATCCTGTAACCCGATGAAGCTTTAACCACCCGCTTCGCTCGAGGAAGAGGAGGCAGAAGAGGGAGCTGTCAAATGATCCCCTGCCACAGCACAGGGCATGATGGAATAGGTAGTCATGGTGCGGCAACCAGATGACCGATCCGATCCTGCCCGGACATACCATCACCCGCCAGCATCGAGGTGGAGTCTCCCATCTCCTCCGTCTCCTCTTCCTCGAGCGAAGCGGGTGGTTAACCCCCTCATCCCTTCGTGCGCGCCACGAGTTGATCCAGCTTGCTGCGTGCCGCGCCGGAGTCGATGGAGGCCTCGGCCTTGGCGATACCTTCCTTGATCGAGGCGGCCTGCTGCCCGGCGACAATGGCGATGGCTGCGTTCAGCACGACGATGTCGCGCGGGAATCCGCGGTGGCCGTCGAGGATCGAACGGATGATCCCGGCATTGTGCTGCGGGTCGCCTCCGGTCAGGTCCGAGGTCTGGCACAGGGCGAACCCGTATTCGCGCGGATCAAACGTGCTCACCTGGACCCGGCCGTCGCGCACTTCCGCAACTTCGGTTGGTCCGGTCAGGGTGATCTCGTCCAAGCCGTCATGCCCGTGCACGATGAACAAGTGGCGCGCCCCGAGGCTTGCCGCCGCTTCGGCCAGCACGGGAACCAGCGATCGCTGGTACACGCCGAGCATGCCATAACGCGCATTCGCCGGGTTCGACAGCGGACCGAGGATGTTGAAGATGCTGCGGATGCCGATCTCGCGGCGCGGCCCGATCGCATGTTTCATCGCCGGGTGCAGGGCCGGTGCGAACAGGAAGGCGATGCCGATCTCCT
>CALBHI010000082.1 GCA_937894535.1 uncultured Verrucomicrobiota bacterium | reverse complement strand
GTCGGCATCTACCGCCTCTTTTATCTGGTCATGGGCTTTGCCGTGCTCCACCTGTTCGGTTTCGGCGGGGCCGGCCGTACCGGCATGCGCTATTCGGTGGATGTCCTCGAACGCAACAACCTCGCTGCCGGCCTGCTCGCCGCCTCGTTTATCCTCGCCACCGGCCTGATCTTCGGCGGCTCGCTGTGGGGCGAGGCCGATCCCGACGGCGAAGGCGAAGGCGGCTGGTGGATCCCGATGGGCTTTTTCCTCGCCGGCTGGATCAGCCTGTGTATCGCAACGTGGCTGTACCGCCTGCGCGAAACCGGCAGCACGGTCCGCCGCATCCGCCAGGTCCGCGATCCGCGCGAAACCCTCGGCTTCGCCCTCTACCTGCTCAGCACCGGCTGGATCCTGATGGAATCGGTCTCCGGCGACTTCTACGGCTGGCGCAGCGGCCTGCTTCCCGTAGGCGCCATCGCCGCCATGCTGGTGGTCCACGAACTGGCCGGCCTCGTCTTCAGCCGCAACACGAACGCCCGCCCGAAAGCAATGTCACTGGTCGAAGCCGTGTTCTACATCGCCACCACCATCGGCTTCTCGTACGTGAACACCCACCTGCTCCCGACCTGGGGATGGGCGATATGAGGGCCGAACGGTGGCCACTGGCCGAACCGGAAATCGCGGCCCTGCTGAACACCCTCTGCTTCCGCTACCACAAATGGGATGTCGATGCCTGCGGCCGCCGCCTCGTCCTGACCGACTCGGTGGTCCTGTCCCGCGCCGAGCACGACGCGGTGACCGCCTTGTGCCTGCGCTTCGATGCGATCCTCGGCCGCCTCGAAACCGCGTTGCTCGCCCGCCCCGACCTGCTCGCCCGCCTCGGCATCCCCGCGTCCCTGCTGCCGCTGCTCCCCGCCGAACCCGGACCGCCCCTGCAACTGGCCCGCTACGACGTGTTCCGCACCCCGGACGGCCGCTGGCTGGTGTCCGAGTTCAACGAGGATGTCCCCGGCGGCTTTAACGAGGCCGACGGCATTCCCGACCTGCTCGGCCCTTCCCTCCCGCACCTGCACTTTGAAGGCCGCCTCCGCACCGCCGTGGTCGAGGCCCTGCGCGACTTTCCCCACATCGCCCTGCTCTACGCGACCGGCTATGCCGAGGATCTCCAGCACATGTTGATCATCAAACGCTGGCTGGAAGAGGCCGGCCACACCACCGAACTCGCCGCCCCGGCCCACCTCGAACGCAGCTGGCGCGGCCCGCGCTGCTTCGGCCGCCGCGTCGATGCCGCCTTCCGGTTTTATCCCGGCGAATGGTTCCAATGGCTGGACAACCTCGATACCTGGCGCTGGCTCGCCCCCCGCCTGCCCATGATGAACCCGCTGCGCCGCCTGATCCGCCAGTCCAAACGCCTCTATACCTGGTGGCACGATCCCGACCTGCTCGACGCCGACGACCGCGCCTTCATCGCCGCGCACACCCCGGCCAGCCTCCGCCTCGAGGAAGTGGACACCATCGACGACCGAAGCCGCTGGGTGCTGAAAAACGCCTTCGGCCGCATGGGCGATACCGTGGTCATGGGCAACCTCGCCAAGGAATCGGTCTGGAACGAAACCCTCGCCGCCGCCCGCAAACAGCCACACGAATGGCTGCTCCAGGAACGCTTCGACGTCGAACCGTTGCAGGACGGCGGCACCCCCTTCTACCCGTCCCTCGGCGTGTACCTGGTCAACCACTGTTTTGCCGGTTACTACAGCCGCGCCGCCCACCAACCCTTCATCAACCATGAGGCCTACCATGTGGCAACCGTTATCGAACCTGCTTAGCCTGATCGGACGTCTCCGCTTCAACTACCGCCCGACCAGCGTCTCGCTGGCCATCGGGAATCCGAACGACCGCGATGCCATGGACTCGACCTACTGGAAGGACTACGCCGACACCGAAAAACTCTTCGCGGTCTGGGGTCCGGTCCCGGGCGGTCCGTGGGAACCGTACCACTGCGTGCCGTTGTTCGCAGCATTGCAGACCGTGTTGTCCAGCAAGACCGGCCCGACCGCGCCGGACATGGTCAAATCGGTCGAGGGCAACGGCCACCTGGGCGGGACTTTGGTGGACCGTCCGCTCGGCCGCGACTGGGCCGAACAGCGGTCATGGGTCATCCTCGACCTGCCCGGCGCGCGTTCGGTCGCCGCGGCGGTGCGGTTTATGGCCGGTGGATTCCAACCTGTGTGCACCTTCGACAACTGGCCGCACCAGGCCGGGTTGATCAAGACCGAGATCGTGCTCGCCCAGTTGCTGCGCTACGCCGCCCATGCCTCCGACGTGCGCAAATACCTCGCCCCGGCCTCCCCGCCGGTGTGGGTCTGCGACCGGAACCGCTTGGGTGACCGGCAGGCCAAGGTGCGGGAATTCGACAACCGGTACTACCTCGACGACTCCATCCTGCCCGCCCCGGAGACCTTGCGGAAACAGGGGATCGAACAGATCATCTGCGTCGTGCCCGGTCCGGACGACAAACCGCGTGAAGACCTTTGCGCCTACTTCCGCGACCTGCGCAAGGACGGCTTCATGCAGATCTACGGCAGCGCCTTCACCGACCCGGCCCTCGCCCTCTTCCGTTTCCCCGAATCCGTCTTCACCATCGACTTCAAACAAGGCGGCTTCAAACGCAACGACGCCGGCGGCTTCGGCCAGCTCATCCCCGAACCCAGCTCCAGCGCCGGCTGAGCGCCCTGCCGCGATCCACAGCCGCACGCATACAGGACCCCAACCGGGCTTGTGTGCTCACATGCGCTGCATACACGTGCCGGTGTTGTGGTTACACACATCCTGTGAAGTAACGGAAGAAACAGCGACGCCGTCCACCGGGAACTCACGCCTTTACCGTCCGCGAAAACCCGCTAGGCTACGCGCTGTCTTTCAGGAGGTTGTGACCGCGACACCAAAACATCGCAGGATCACAAGAAAACTGTTCAATAACTTGTTCGACAGGAGCGCGAATATGATGAACCTACAACAAGCGATGCCGGGTGCCGGGAGTGATGCGCGATCACGTCGATTGCTCGCCGACTTTGAGAGAATGGGAATTCCGCCCACGTCGCCAGTCGCGGATGTAGTACGCCGAATCAAAGACCCGCAGGTCCTCTGGAATGTGCGAGCTGCCCTACTCATGACAGCGGGAGAAGCCAAGCTTACGACGGTCGCCGATTCATTGCCGAACGTACTGAACACTATACTTGAACGAGATCAGAGTCATGAGGAACTACAGGTTCTTGAAAGCGCATGGTGGATGTGTGGTGAGTTTCCAGGACGCTTCAGACTTGCCGATCTCATAGATTTGGCTGATCGCAGTTTGGAACTTGCAGCCCGGCACAACGCTGGAAACCTGGACAATATTGTGGCCGCTGTCTCGCAAGCGGTCATCGCCTGTCAACCAGACAATGCAACCAATGCTCCACCAGTCGAAGCGGCACGATGGATATCGGCAATGAAGCCAGAATGGCTCCGTGCGCTTCGAGCGAAGGAGGTACTCACCCCTGATAGTGAGCGCTTCATTCGACTCGCCACCGGGAAGGATGTGAGACCGTCGCGCCGACTTCTCTCCGACTGGCTCAAGAAGAATGTCGAACCATCGCCTGCACCGTATTCCTCACCCGCGGCGGGTTCGGAATCCGGTGAGGCGTGACGTTC
>CALBHI010000081.1 GCA_937894535.1 uncultured Verrucomicrobiota bacterium | reverse complement strand
TGATAATGCCGGCGCGCGGCAAGGCGACCTCGCCGTCCGGCGAGACGATGATCTCCTCGCGGGAAATCTCCGGACGTCCGCGCACCAGGAAGGCAAAGGTGTCGCCCGGCCCGAGCCGGTAGCCGGTATCGGGCGGCGGTTTCGAGAACTCCTCGACCTGCCCCGGGCTCGCGAAGGCCTTGGCCGCCGAGGCCGCCTCCGGGGTGAAGGCGCGCTGATCCGGGGCATCGGCGACCCGCTTGAACGGACCGTCCTCCTTGCGCGGGGCATGCATGCCCTCCTTGGGCTTGAAGCCGATGCACCCTCCGGAGAAGGCGCACAACAGCAAGACCGCCATCATGTTCACGAAACGATTCATGGTGTTCCCCTTTCGCGAATGCGTGCGTGCAGGTCCTCGGTGGCGCGGTGTTTGCCCCGCACCAGGCACTGCCACTGGTACCGGCGCAGGAAACGCCGGAAAGCCGGGTCGTCGTAGCGGGGCGCACCGCGCAACGCGCTGCGCACATAGCCCCACCACATGGCGAGGCCGCCGAGCAGGTACGGCGGATGCGCCATGCGAAAGACCGCGCTGGCGGTCATGTACACAAGGCCGGTACCCATGAAGTATTGGCCGTAGCCATGGCGCATGCGGCCGGTCCAGATGCTCTTCTGGCTGGAGCCCATCGGGCGCAGGTGGATGAAGCGAAGCTCCGGGTCGTCCCAGCTGCAGGCGATCCAGCCGCGCATGCGGCAGCGGTGGCAATCGATGCCGTCCCACATCACCTCGCGCACGTAGCCTCCGATGTCGTTGAAGCAGGCGGTGCGGTAGAACTTGGTCATGCCGACCGACATCTCGTCGCCGCATTTTTCGCTGATCTGCGCACCGGATGCGGGATCGATGAAGTACGGCTTGCCGCTGCAGGTGCCGAGCCGCGGTTCGGCGCGCATGCGGTCGATGAGGATTTCGAAGTAGCGCGGCGGAATGTCGAGGTCGAGGTCGAACTTGCACTGGAATTCGTAGCTGTCCGCATCGACGGCGGCGAGGCCGGCGTAGAAGGCATCGACGACGCCGGGGCCGACCGCACGTTTGCCGCGGTCGTCGCGGCGCACCACGCGGATCCACGGGTGGCGGGCGGCGTACGCGGCGAGGATGGCCGGGGTTTCGTCGGTGGAGCCATCATCGACGATGATCCAGGTGCGTGGAAGCACGGTCTGGTTGACCACGCTGTCGAGGGTGCGGCGGGCGAAGGCCGCTTCGTCGCGGCACGGGGTGACGAGCAGGTAGTTGGCGGTAGTCATGTCCGCTCCCGCAGGGTGATGGCGTTGATCATTCGTTTCACATTGACCTCGAGGGAAAATTCGTCGGCGACCCAGGCGCGACCGGCTTCGGCAAGGGTGACGCGCCGGGCGGGGTCCGCGAGCAGGCCGGCGATCGCCTCCGCCAACGCGTCGGCATCGCCCGGAGGCACCATCACGCCGGTGTCGCCGTCGCGCACCAGTTCGCGGATGGTCGGCAAATCACCGCTGACCACGCACACCCGGCTGGCCATCGCTTCCATCAGCACAACCGGGATGCCGTCACGGTCGCCGTCCGCACTGACCTGGCAGGGAAGGACGAACAGGTCGGTGCACTTCAACTGCTCGCGGACCCGGGCATTGGACCACGCCCCCGGCAACTGGATGCAGGCTTCGAGATCCTGTTCACGGCGCAGGGCCTCGAGTCCCTCGCGCTCCGGACCATCACCGGCAATCACCATCGAAAAGGCGAGACCACGCGCAGCCAGCAGGCTGGCTGCTCGCACCAACACATCGAATCCCTTCTTGGGCACAAGACGCCCGACCCCGAAAATCATCGGCGGATCACCGGACGGGTGTTCCACCGGCGCGAACTCGGCGCGATCGACACCGCACCGGATAACCGGGTAGTCACGCTCGGTCCGCGGCACGAGCGATTGATAGAAGCCGCGGTGCCACGCGCTGATGCAGCTCACAAAGGCGGCGCGGTGCAGCTTGGGCAGCAACAAGGCGCGGTCGCGGAACAGATCCACCGCATGGCCGGTGAAGCTGAAGGGAATGCCGAGCTGCCGCGCCGTATACATCGCCACCGTGGCCGGGGCATGGGCGAAATGGGCGTGCAGGTGGGTAATGCCGAGACTGCGCACCCGCCGGGCGAGGGCGAGGCCGGCGAAGGCCTGGGCGGGAACCTTGAAACGTCCGGCGAGGGTGAGGTCGCACGCGGTCAGCGCATCGAGTTTCGCCCGGGCCATCGTGCCGAGGCCGCGCAGCGGATGGGCCATCAACTCGCGCAGCGCGTCGCGCACCAGGGCGGCCATACCACGGCCATACACCGGGATCGCTTCCGCGGCGAGGGCGTCGAGCCGTGCTTCGCCGAGATCGTTTTCCGGCGGGTGCAGGGTGGCCGCATGCACCCGGAGTCCGGCGGCGCGCAGGCCAAACAGTTCGCGGTAGACAAACGTCTCGGACCGTTTGGGTAGTTGCGCGGATAGATGGAGGAGGATGGTCACGGTGGAAGGATCCTTGCCGGTATGCCCACCGCGGTCGCGCCGGGCGGGACATCGCACAACACAACGCTCATCGCGCCGATCTTCGCGCCGCGGCCGATCCGCACGCCGCCCAGCACCTGCGCATAGGCACCGAAGTCCACATCGTCCTCGATCACCGGCACCGGACCGCCCTCGACGCGGTTGCCGATGGTCACGCCCTGCCGCAACGTGCAGTTCGCGCCGAGGATCACGCCGGAGTGGATGAAGATATTGCCGAAGTGATGGATGCGCAGGCCGGGGCCGATATCCACCGCCTTGGTGAAGCTGCAACCGGTAAGGGTCTCGACGATGCGGAACAGGAACCAGTACAGGCGCTCGTTTAGTTTCCGGCGCAAGCCGGGCGGGCGGGCGTCGTTGCCGCGCCCGAAGCGGTACACGCGGATCGCCCACAGGGACTGTTCCCGCTTGAACGCGCGTTCCGGATAGCGGGCCCGGTCCGCACGGTATGCCTCGCGCTGGTTCATGCCTTGTACTCGATGATGGTGATGACCTTGCCTTCGCGCACATCGCGCAGGTAGCGGCGTTGCCCCGCCCGTTGCGCCCATTTCCCGATCATGGTGAATACGCCATATTCGATGGCGTGCCGCCACGAGACCGCACGGGGACGCACGCCGCGGGCGATGCGCAACGCCTGCACCAGGACCAACCCGAGTGCGATCAGCAGCCCGGTCAGTCCACCGCGCCAGCCGAAGGTCAGCGACCACGGAACCACGAGCAGGACGAGCAGCAAGAGCCACCGGTCGGTCCAGGATTGGGCGCTGGTGGTGAGGTGGTGGAACGGGACTTCGTCGTTGGGCCGGCTCCCTTGCAGGCGCGTAAAGACATCCATCGCGCCGTAGCCGCCGCGCAGGGTGCGTTTCCACCAGGCGCGGAAGGTGAGGATGGCCGCGTCATGGCGGGTCATCTCGGCATCGATGCGGTCGATGACCCATCCCTTCTGCCGCAGGCGCAGACACAGCTCCGGCTCCTCACCGGCGATGAGGGCCTCGTTGTAGCCGCCGGCATCGACCAGGGGCTGGACCCGTATCAGCACATCGCCGCCGCAGGCATTGACGCGGCCGATCGGCGTGTTCCACTCGAGGTCGCACAGCCGGTTGTAGACGGATTTTTCCGGAAACCGTTCGCGGCGCCGTCCGCACACCGCCACGGTTTCCGGATGCACATCCAGCCAGGCGGCCGCGGCGGGTAGCCAGCCGGGATCGAGTTCGCAATCGCCATCGACCAGTTGGACCCGCTCCACCGACGGGTCGAGTTCCCGCAACCGCGCGACGCCGGCGTTGCGGGCGCGGGCCATCGAGAACGGTTTGCCCATGTCGAGGGCGACGACCTCGACACCGAGCGACTGCGCGAAGGCGACACTGCCGTCGGTCGATCCGGAATCGACATAGACGACCGGCACACACACCCCGACCAGCGAACGCAGACAGCGCTGCAGGCGTTCGCCCTCGTTGCGGGCGATGGCCACGGCTCCGATCGTCTTCATGCGGCGGCGACCTCCCGGAAGAACCCGGCGTAGCGGGCGGCGACGGCCGGCCAGTCGTAGCGTTCGGCGGCGAAAGCATGGCGGCGATCGGCAGCACGCGGGGCGTCGAGGGCCTGGCGCAATGCATCAGCGATGCGGGGTTCATCCGACGTATCAACGAGCTGTCCGAATTCGCCAAGGATCCAGCGCGCGGTCGGGTAGTCGTGGCCGACCACGGGTAGCCCGGTGGCGAGGGCTTCGATGTACACGTTGCCGAAGGCCTCGTCGCGGCTGAGGTGCAGGAAGACATCGGCGCAGCGGTAGAGTTCCGGCATGCGGTCCATCGTGGTGGTCAGGCGGGTGTAGCGGCCGGGCAGCTGTCCGGCGGCCAGCGTATCGATTTCGGCGCGTTGCGGACCATCCCCGGCGACGACCAGGTGCACGCCGGGCAGCGCGGCCACCGCACGCACCCCGGCCGCGACGAACTTGGAGGGAATCAGCGCGCTGACCATCAGCACCACCGGCACACCATCCGGAATGTTGAACGACGCGCGGTCGCCGCGGCCGGGCGAAAACCGCGCGGCATCCATGCCGTTGGGGATCAGCGCGCACTGCCAGGTGGTTTTCTGCCGTTCGTGGTATTCGGGATTTGTGCAGACGAGTCCGTCGCAGGAGAACAGTTTGTACTCGGCGTTGCGCCGCTGCGCCGACCAGTCGCCGTTCTGGGTGACGAAGACATGGCGCGGGCGGCCGCCGGTGCGGCGGGACCGAAGCACCCAGTTCACGAACGGATAACTGCAGGTGACCGTGAGGTCGTAGTCGGCGGGACGGACGGCCCGCCACAGGCGCGGCGCGAAGGTCAGCTCCTCCCAGCGGTATTCGCTGCGTAGCGGCGGCAGGCGCGGCCAACGCTCGAAGCGTTCGCGCGGGGTGCGCGCGGCATGGATGAAGCGGTACGGTTCGCCCGGGCGCTCGTGGCCCGCGCCGATCAACGTGACCGTGAAGTCCGGCTGGCGGGCAAGCTGGCGCGCCACGTTCTCCAGGGCGGCTTCGGCGCCGCGTGCGACATCGTGGAAGCCGGGCAGGGCGAATAGGACGCGGATGGAGGCGCTCACGTGGGCACCTCCAGCGGTCGGGTCAGTACGGTCCAGCCGGAAACCGCACCGCGCATGCCGGGCGATTTCCAGCGCAGGGTGACGGCATACCAGGCGACCTTGGCAGTGAAGACAAGGATGTAGAGCAGGCGCAGCCACAGTGCGGCGAGCGGTCCGTAGCAAACGCGCTGGACATGGAACCGCGCTTTCCAGATCAGCACTTCCTTGCGGCGGTTGTGCAGGCGGGTGGCGTCGGACGAGCCGCCGCCGAAGTGGGTGATCGCACCGGCCGGGTCGAAAAAGACGCGCAGGCCGTTTCGGTGCATGCGGTGGCAGTATTCGATGTCCTCGCCATAGAAGAAGAACGATTCGTCCATGCCGCCGAGGCGCCGCACCGTTTCGGCGTGGAGCAGCATGAACGCGCCACCGACCCATTCGACATCGCACGCGGTCGTCTCGCGATCCCATCCGGCGTCCTCGAGTTCGGCCCACTCGAACGCGCCGCGAAAGACATAGGGAAGTCCGATGGCACGCACGGTTTCGCGCCACGGGGTCGGAAAGCGACGGCAGACGTTCTGCACCGATCCATCGCGGTTGCGCAGCATCGCACTGAGGATGCCGATGTCGGGCGTGTTGCGCATACGTTCGAGGCAGGCGGCGAGGCAGCCGGGATGGACCAGCGTGTCGCTGTTGAGGAGTAGGAGGTAGTCGGGCGCGGGTGACGCGGCGAGCACATGGCGAAGGCCCGCGTTGTTGCCGCCGGCAAAACCGAGGTTGCGGGATTGGGGAAGGACCTCGACCCATGATGACCAGCCGCGTTCGGCAATGGCCGCGTTGATGCGTTCGAGCGAGTCGTCGCCCGAGGCGTTTTCCACCAGGGTGACGCGCAGGCCGGGTACGCGGGCGCGTTCCGGTTCCAGCGACGCCAGGCACGCGATGGTGTAGTCGGGGGTGCGGAAGTTGATGATGATGACCGCGACATTCACGCCGGAACCTCCCGGTCATCGATCCGATGGTTGCGCCCGGTCACCCGCGCCCACCAGCCAAACAGGCAGATGCGAACATCCTCGCCCCAGCCGCGGTGGTGCGCGTAGTAACACGCCTCGATGCGGCGCAGGACGGGATCCTCACGGTCCGGACGCATATCAGCATAGGCGAACAAACCCGGACGGTAGGCCGGCCAGTCCCGCACTTCGGCCTCCTCGTCCGGGGAGACCGGCAATTGGCCCGACAACCAGAGGTCGCCACGCACCACGTACGCCAGCCGGGGCCAGTCATGCAGGCTCAGGCGTTCGATCAGGCCGGGCGACCAGCGGCCAGGCCGCCAGACCAACGGCTGAAACGAACCGCGCACGCCGAGCAACGGCTGGCGGACGAACCGGCCGCCACCGATCATGCCGAGCAAGAGCAGCGGGATGGCCAGTGGGGCAACCGTGATCCACAGCAGCAGGGCGGCGGTGCAGTGGCCGAGGCGGCGCAGTTTTTCGCCACGTCCGCCGACCGCGCGCAACGGGGCCATCCAGTGGGTGTCCTCGATGTCGACGGCGGTGCCGTCGGCGGGGTCGATCAACCGGCGTCCGCAGGCGATGCGGCCGGCGAGTTCGATGCCGGGGCCGAGGTAGGTGCCGTCGAGCACGAGGCTTTCGGTGACGGTGGCCTGGCGGTCGACGATGACGCGGTTGCCGAGGATCGCGCGGGGTCCGATCGTGGCCAGCCCGCGCAGGCGCACGTCGTTGCCGATCATGACCGGGGCGGCGATGGTGGCGGACGAGGGATAGACGACGTTGAAGCCGAGGTAGGCGCGGTCCTCGCGGCGGTAGCCGGGGGTCAGGTAGCGGGCGATCTCGCCATCGACCATGGCGAGGTTGAGGTCGAAGTAGTCGGCAAGCGTGGCCAGCGGCTGGGCGAGGAGTTCGTTCGCGGCAAACGGGACGGGCGCGGGCGCGGCGTCGTTGATGTAGGCCTCGATGTCGACGGGGCGGCGGCTGTAGAAGACCGCGGGAGCGGATGGTTCACCGGCCGTGCGGGTGGCGTCGTCGAGCGGGGTAAGAGGCTGGTCATCGGCGCGGCGCGGGAACACCGGCGCGGCCACGTGGAGCAGGCCGTCGCGCCACAGGTCCGGGGAGCGGCGCAGGAACATGGCGGGCGTCTGGCCGTCGCGGACGAAATGGTAGGTGATGGAGACTCCCCAGCGTTCGCCGGAGCCGAATGCATGTTCCACCTGCGCGGCGCCATCGCCGAGCACGAGGTGGAGCGCAGTGAAACCGCGGGCCACGCACCACTCGATCCAGAACTCGAGCCAGGGACGGTTGCCCACTGGCAGCAGCGGCCAGGGCCGCTCCAGCGGAGCTGCCCAGTCCGGGGTGTTTCCGGTATGGAAAACAACGTTCATGCGGGTTGCGCGCGCACCGCCTCGTCCACCGTCGCATAGATGTCGAACACCTTGTACGAGCGGGTGATCTCGAAGACCAGCCGGGCTTTCTTCTGCAGGCAGGCGAAACTGAGGTCGCCCCCGCGGTCGCGCACCAGTTGCGCCGCATACACCAGCGCACCAAGACCGGCGCTGTCGAGCTGGTCGACCTTTTCCATGTCCACCACGACCCGGGGAGTGGATGCCTGCTCGAACCAGCGCCGGAAGGCGGCGCGTACCGCATCCGCATCGCCCAGCATCACCGATCCTTCCAGCCGGACGATGTTCACGCCGTTGATGGTTTCCGTGGTCATGTTCATGGTGTCATCTCCTAATAGGCCCCTTTGCCCAGCAGCACCGCCGGGATGGTTTTGAGAATAATCCAGATATCCATCCACACGCTCTGGCTGGCGATGTAGTGGAGATCGAGCCGGACCTGGTCCTTGAAGGGGATGTCGGAGCGGCCCTGGATCTGCCAGAAACAGGTCAGGCCCGGTTTGATGTGCAGGCGTTTCCGTTCCTCGAGGGTATACTGCGCGACCTCGCGCGGCAGCGGCGGGCGCGGGCCGACGATGGACAGGTCGCCGAGGAACACGTTGAGGATCTGCGGCGCCTCGTCGATGCTGAACCGGCGCAGGGTTTTGCCGACGCGGGTGATGCGCGGATCGTTCTTCATCTTGAAGATCACACCGTCCTTCGACTCGTTTTGCTGGATCAGCTGGTCCTTCATCTTGTCCGCCCCGACGCGCATGGAGCGGAACTTGTAGAACGGGAACAGCCGGCCATCCTTGCCAACCCGCGTCTGGGTGTAGAAGACCGGGCCGGGATCGTCGAGGTAGACCAGCAGGGCAACCAGGGCGAGGAAAGGCAGGCCGAACAGCAGGGCCGCGCCGCTCAGCACGAGATCGATCAGGCGTTTCACGGCGAGCACGCTGCCGATGGAGTGTTCCCACATCCGCAGCTTGATGCGCTGGCGAAGGCGCAGCAGGTGCACTCCAGCCTGGCTCATGGGCACCGGCAGGGTGGCCAGCATGTCGCGCCGCGCCATGGAAAGGCGTTCGTTCATTCCGGCATGCTCCATTCCCTGCGGATTCCAAACAGCGAGACGTTGCGGTCATCCCGCCGGTGGCTGACCGCAAACGAGGCCGCGCGGCGGATCATCATGATGCCACGGCCGTGGTCGGCCGCATGGTCTTCCGGAAGCACGGGGGCCTCTTCGTACCGCCACGGGTGGCCGTTATCGGTGATCATCAGTTCCAGCGCGTGGTCGAGGCACCGCACCTGCACGGACAATTCGGGTTCGATGCCGGCGCGGCCATGCACCAGCACATTGGCTCCGTGTTCAATGAGGATCAGATGGGCCGCCCAGATGGAGGAGGCCGGCCATCCCGAGGCGGCTAGCCGCTGTTCCATCGCGGCGGCGAGGGACGCCAGCCGGGCGGGATCCAGGGCGGTCGTTTCGGAGAACACGATCTGGCCGGGCGGGATCTGCTCGACCAGCATCATCGTGTAATCGTCCTGGCCGAGCGCAAAGCCGGCACGGGTGAAGCCGCGCACGATGCTCTCCATCGGATCACATGTGCGGTGCTCCAGCCATTCGGTGATCTGCATGGCGAGCTGGCCGCGGGCGGACCGGTCCGGATCCAGCCGGTTGTCCGCTTCCAGCATCCCATCGGTCACCAGAAGGATCGAAACCTCCTCGGGAAGATCGAGTCCCACCTCGTCCTCCTCGCGGAAAGGCTGTTCACCGGTCAACGGGAAGCCGACCGGAGGGCCGCCGCGGTCTTCGAAGTCGCGTCGCTTGAGCGTGGGAGGAGCGATCACGATCGGCGCCGGGTGGCCGCAGTTGATGCATTGCCAATGGCGCGTCCGTGGATCGATCAAGGCAAGGAACAGCGTGGCATACAGGCCCGGCGAACGGAGTTGGGTGACGAACAACCGGTGCAGCTGGTTGGCAATGCGAGACGGTGCCGCGCCTTCGTGGTGGCGCATCACCTCGGACAGGGTGGCCTTCAGGTAGGTGGCCGCCATGGCAGCCCCCACCCCGTGCCCGGCCACGTCACCGACATACAGGGCAATGCGGCCATCCGGAAGGGTCATCATGTCGAAGAGGTCGCCACCCACCTCGATCGATGATTGATAGGTCGTGTAGATGCGCAGGTCCGGGCGCAGCATCGGACGCGGCGCCAGCATGCTGCGCTGGAGGGCGCCGGCCATGGCGAGATCGCGGTCGATGCGTTCGCGCCAGCGGCGGACCGAATCACCGCGGCGCTTGAGTTCCACCGCGTTGCGGACACGCACCATCAGTTCGCGCGGGTTGAAGGGTTTGCGGATGTAGTCGGTCGCACCGGCTTCGAAGCCGCGCTCAAGATCGGCGATATCACTCTTCGCCGTGACGAGGATGACCGGCAGGTTCGCGGTCATGGGATGATCGCGCAATTGGCGGCATAACGCATACCCGTCACGGCCGGGCATCTCGACATCGACAAGGGCGGCGTCGTGCGGTACCGCGAGCAGGGCCGCATGGGCGGAATCGGCATCCGCGCATTCGGTGATCTCGTAATCGGCATCCAAGTGCGGGCGCATGAGCCGGCGGCTGAAGGCGTCGTCATCGACGATCAATACACGCGGCCGCTCCGCCGGATCGTCGATCGCCACCGTATGCGGGCGCGGATTCATGCCTGCTCCATCCCGGCTGCATCCATCAGGGACAACCATTCCGTGAACACCCGGTCCACCCTGTCCAACCCCTCATGGTCCCCCTGCCTGGCATGCTCCTCGGCAACCGCCCCCAGCACCGAGACCTCGGGAAAACCGACCGCCCCGCCCGCGCCCTTCACGCTATGCATCACGCGGGCGCATGCCGTGGTATCTCCGTTTAGCCGGTGCCGGGTGAAGTCTCGGTGGGCACTGCGCACATACCCGATAAACGGTACGAGCATTGCAGGGTCGATCCCGCCCTCAAGCACCGTGAAGGCCTGTTCACGGTGGGCGCAATCCGGCACGATGGTTCCAATCACCTGCCGTGACCGACGGGACAGGACGGACAAATCCATACCTTCTCCTTACGGCGCCAGCTTACGCGATTCAGGGAATTCGACAACCATGATTGAGGTATCAGTACTTCCCTGATAGAGGCACTTTAAGGCATACTGCGGTGTGTTCCGGTCCTGCCCCGAACAACTTCCGGATATTGACGAAAACCGGGAACCACGCTAGCTTGTGCCCCTTCATCCGATTGCCGGATGGTGTAATGGTAGCACAAGAGACTCTGAATCTCTTTGTCTAGGTTCGAGCCCTAGTCCGGCAACCATGTTCCGCCTGCGGCGGAACAACATGCAACGCTCAACGCCCAACATCCAACATTCAGATGTGGATAATTCAATGTTCCATGGAGGGCCGAACTCTGCGAGGCCTTCCTTGATTGAATGTTGTAGCCTTACCGGATCCGCATCGGCATCAGCACGTACAGGAACGGGGCGTCGCACTTCATCACCCCGGGGCTGAGTTCGTCGCTGAACTCGAGGGCGACTTCGTCGGTGGTGAGGTTGCGCAGGCAGTCCATCATGAAATCCGGGTTGAAGGCGATACCCATCGCCTTGCCGCGGTACTTGATGGCCATCGATTCACTGGCTTCGCCGACCTCGGCCGAGGAGGTGGAGATGGTGAGGTTGTCCTTCTCGAAGGCGAGGGTGACCGAGCTGGTCTTGTCGTTGACCAGCGAGACGCGGCGCACCGCATTGAGCAACTGCTCGCGCTCGAGGCCGACCCGCTCCTCGCACTGGGAGGGAATGACCTGGCGGAAGTTCGGGAAGGTGCCGTCGATCAGCTTGGTGATGATCAGCAGGTTACCGTAGGCGAAGGCGGCCTGGTTGTCGCCGATCATGATCTTCACCGGACCTTCGGCGCCAAGGGTCTTGACCAGTTCGACGATGGTCTTGTTCGGGATGATGAAATCACCGGACGAGGCCTCGGGAAACTCCACTTCCTGTTCGAAGAGCGCCATGCGGCGGCCGTCGGTGGCGACCACGGTCAGCTTGTCGTCCTTGAAACTGAGCAACACGCCGTTGAGTACGTAGCGCGATTCCTCGTTCGAGGACGAGTAATAGGTCGCCGCCAGCATCTTGCGGAACAGCCCCTGGTCGAGGGAAAAGGTGCGCTGGCCTTCAAACTGCGGGATCGGCGGGAATTCCTCGTCGGAGATGCCGATGATCTTGAAGACGGAGGATCCGGCTTTGATCGTCGCGGTGTCCTTGTCGTCCACGGTCAACTCGATGTCCGAGGCGGGCAGCTCCTTGATGATGCTGAACAGGCGGCGGGCCGGCAGCGTGGTCGCGCCCTCGCGGGCTACCTTGGCTTCAAAGGTCGTCTGGACACTCACCTCCAGGTCGGTCGCGGTAAGCTGCACGGCGCCGTCCTTGGCGCGCAGGAGGACGTTGTTGAGAATGGGCAGGGTGTTGCGGCTGCTGATGCCCGACTGGATCTTCTGCAACCCTTCCAGGATGTTCTCTTTGCTGGCGACCAGTTTCATGCGGGATTCTCCAACGCGTTGTTGTGCACTACGAGAATAAGGGATTTATTCTATCTATAGATTCCGTAGTAGTAGTATGTCTTGTGTACAGATGCAATAACCAACCTTGCCCCTTTTCCCTGCGGTGGTTACGGCAACGAAAACCCTGTGCAGAAACCCTGTCGAACCACCCGGTTACTGACAGGACCGCGTGTTGTCCACAGCCATGCACAGGATGCACCAACCTGTGAACAGGACATCCCGGGTTTATGAACAGGGCGGGAACAGGGAGAATGGTTCATGGGAAATGGTTGATGGAAGAGTACCGGGACATGTTTTGTTGGTGGAGCCGCGGCGCCCTCGCCGCGCGGGGGGGGTTAGGGCAACTGGTTGAAGGATCATGTAGCGATCCCCATGTTCCATCAACCATCAACCATTCTTCCCTCATCACTTGCGGGACAGGCGTTGCTGGAGGAGGACCATCGACTGCCGGAAGGTGGCGTCGCCCTTCAGGCGTTCGGTCACCAGCTTGCAGGCATGCATGACGGTGGCGTGGTTCTTGTTGAAGGCCTGGCCAATCGACGGGAGTGACTGGTTGGTCATCTCGCGGCTCAGGTACATCGCCACCTGGCGCGGGAAGGCGATGGCCTGCGGCCGGCGGTTGCTGGACATGTCGCCCATGCGGATATCGTAGAACTCGGAGACGACCTTCTGGATCTCCTCGATGGTCAGGACATGCTGCTGCTCCTGGTCGAGGGTGTCGCGCAACAGGTACTCGACGGACTGGATGGTGATCGGTTTGCCGGTCAGCGAGGAGAAGGACACCACGCGGATCAGCGCACCTTCGAGGCGGCGGATGTTCGCGCGGATGTTCTCGGCGAGGTAGTTCAGGACTTCGTCGGGCAGCTTGATGTTCAACTGGTCCTGCTTGTTGCGCAGGATGGCGATGCGCGTTTCGACATCGGGCAGTTCCAGCTCGGTCACCAGACCCCACTCGAACCGCGACACCAGACGGTGCTCGAGGCCGGGAATCTCGCTGGCCGGCCGGTCGCAGGTCATGACGATCTGCTTGTGGTTGTCGAACAGCGCGTTGAAGGTGTGGAAAAATTCCTCCTGCATGCGCTCCTTGCCGCCGAGGAACTGGATATCGTCGATCAGCAGCACATCGGCGGTGCGGTATTTTTTACGGAACTGCACCAGCCCCTTCTTCTGAATCGCGTCGATGTACTCGTTCAACAGCGCTTCGCTGGTCACGTAACAGACCGAGGCCTTGCCCTGCGTGTGCACGTGGTTGCCGATGGCCTGCATCAGGTGCGTCTTGCCCAACCCCACCCCGCCGTACAGGAACAACGGGTTGTAGGCCCGGCCGGGCGACTGCGCAACCGCCATCGATGCGGCATGGGCAAAACTGTTGGAGGAACCGACGACGAACTTGTCGAAGGTGTACTTGGAATTCAGCGCGACCGTCGATTTGGCCACCCGTGCCGAAGGGGCCGGAGCCGAAGCCGGGGGTTGAGCCGTGGCGGGGGGTTCCGTTTCACCCGGCGACGCGATCGCCGCGGCGCCCATCGGAGCCGGCTGCGAACGGTCGACTTCCAGCGACACCTTGAGTTCCTGCGGACTCGCCGCGGTAACCGCATCCTGGATCAACGAGAGGTAATTCTCCTCCAGCCAGTTCTGGTAGAAATTGTTGGCGACGCGCAACACCAGCTGGTCGCCTTGCTGTTCCTTGGCTTCGATCACCCCGATCCAGCGATCAAAGACATCCTTGGACAAGGTTTCGCGCAGATGCTTGCAGGCCCTCGACCATATCGCGGCAGCATTCATGTGATGTGACCTAACTCGACGAACCAACTTCAATGACCCAGGTCACCCAGCAAAACAGACGCGCATTTCAACCAAAAATTACCCGTGTCCGCAGCCCGAAAAACCTCGCCTCCCCACCGGAAGCCAGCCCGCGCGCACCACGTTTCTATCCCCTTGCCAGATCGGTTATTAACAAGTTGTTAACAGCCGTGTCGTCGCTCTTTTTTTGCCTGTGACGGGCCGACACTATGCACCGCGGGAAGAGCGAACAAGGGAAAAAAAAGTTTTGGTCATCCTTTTTTTGATACCCCCCATGTATCGGTCAGTTGTGTTCGTTCCTCACTACATGTAGTGTTATGCGTTAAGGCCCGATGAACCCGTGGTTTGTACGCGGTGAAGGCGAAAAACAAGGCAAATCGTGATGGTCGATCATGGGTCGGCACGCATGGGCCCGTGCAGGACGGACCGGCAAGGAGACGAATGGCGAAAGAGTTAACAGGCACCAACGTGCTCGTGGAAGGTGCAGGTCAGTGTTCCGACCTGTTGTACGGCAGCGGCTTCCATCCGGTGGATCCGGTGGTGTTCGTGGACAGCGGCCGCCGCAAGACGCTGGTGGTGCCGATGCTGGAGTACGGCCGGGCGAAGTTGGAGTGTCCCGGAGTGCGGGTGGTGTTGCCGGAGGAGCTGGGTATTCCGAAGGAAGAGCGGCGTCGCCTCGCGTCGTGGGTGGTGGCGGCGGTGCGTTCGCACCGCGTGAACCAGGTGGTGGTAGGCGCGTTTTTTCCGGCGGCGATGCTGCGCGCGCTGGAGGAAGCCGGCATCGCCGTGACGGTGAAGGCCGGGGCCATGTATCCGGAACGCGCGCGCAAACGGCCCGATGAAGTGGCCCACATCACCCAGGCCCAACGAGCGGCGGTGGCGGCGATGCATACCGCCGAGGCGATGTTGCGCACCGCCACGGTCGGACGGGGCGGCGTGTTGCGCCTCGGCGGCCGCCTGCTGACATCCGAACGCGTACGCGAGGAGATCGATCTGGTGTTGCTGCGTAACGGCTGTGCCGCACGCGACACCATCGTGGCCGGTGGCGCCCAGGCCGCCGACCCGCACGACCGCGGCCACGGTCCGCTCCGCGCGGGCACGACCATCGTGGTCGACATCTTTCCACAGCACAAGCAGTCGCAGTACTGGGGCGACATCACCCGCACGTTCTGCAAGGGACCTCCGCCGCCCGCGCTGGCCGCGTTGTACCGCACGGTGAAAACCGCGCAGGCCCGCGCCCTGGCCATGATCCGCCCCGGCGTAAAGGGGCTGGCCATCCACGGCATGATCGCGCAGTTCTTCGAGGAGCGAGGGTATCCGATGACGGTGAAGGACGGCGTGGTGCGCGGCTTTTTCCACGGCACCGGCCACGGCGTCGGCCTGGAGATCCACGAAGCGCCCTCGATCAGCACGGTGGACGTCGCGCTCGCCGCCGGCCATGTGGTGACGGTGGAGCCGGGCCTGTACGATCCCGATCTCGGCGGTGTGCGCATCGAGGACACCGTGCTGGTGACCACACGCGGGGCGAAGATATTGCGCAGCTACCCGAAACGGTTCGAGGTCTGACCATGGGCGTGCTGTTGTTCTTCGCGGTGATCGGCCTGGTATACGGCGGCGTGCGCTGGTTTGAATGGAGCAACACGTTCAAGCCGTCGCGCCGCGACGAGGGAAATCCCGGGCAACGCGGCCTTGGGTTTGAGCCGGTCGACTTCATGGCCACCGACGGAACACGCCTGCACGGATGGTGGATCCCCCACCCCGCCGCGCGCGGCACGGTCCTCTATTGCCACGGCAACGCCGGCAACATCACCACCCGCCTCGATGTGGTCGAGGGCCTGCACCGGCTCGGGGTGAACACGTTTGTGTTTGATTACCGCGGGTACGGCCGGAGCCGGGGGATTCCAACCGAAAACGGATTGATGCTGGATGCCCAGGCCGCCTACGAAGTCGTCCGGGCGCGGCACGGCGACGCCGACGATCCGCCCGTGCTGGTCTACGGCGCGTCGCTGGGTGGACCGGTGGCGACGCTGCTCGCCGCGGTGAAGCGGCCGCGCGGCCTGGTCCTCGAAGGCGCGTTCACCTCATCGATCGATGTCGGCGAACGCTGGTTCCCCTGGCTGCCCATCCGCGCCATGGCCCGCTACCGCTTCGATGCGTTGTCGGTCATCATGGGCCTGAAGTTGCCCGTGCTGATTGCACACAGCCCGCATGACCGGGTGATCCCGTTCGACCTCGGCCAGCAACTCTTCACCGCGGCACCCGGGCCCAAACAGTTCGTCACCCTCGACGGCGAACACGGGGAAGCGGGATGGCTCGACACCCCCGCCTACTTCTCCGCCTTGCAGCGGTTTGTCGAAGCCAACCTCCCCGCCGCACAATAAATCCATCCCCATCCCGTTGTACGATCAGAACCGGCGATTCCGGTTCAACGAAAGGAACAATGCGATGAACAAGTTACTGACATTTGGATTACTGACGGCACTGACGGCAGCCGTCGCCTCGGCCCAACCGGGCCAAGGCCAGCGTGGAGTTGGCGGCGACAAGCCCATGAAACGCGGGCCCGATTACGGGAAACTGATGGACCAGCTCGACCTGACGGCGGAGCAGCGCAGTGCGCTGGATCAGGCACAGCGCGACTTCCAGAAGAAGATGGTTGATCTGCGCGCCGACGTGAAGAACGCCCGCGACGCGATGCGCGACCTGGCCGATACCATCTCGGCCAGCCGCGAACAGGCCATGGCCGCGGTCGAAGCTGAATCCGCCGCCGAACTCGCCCTGCGCAAGGCCATGGTCGAGCACCGCCTCCAAGTGCGCGACATCATCGGTGCGGAAAACGCCGCGAAGCTGAAAGCGCTGCGCGACGAACGCCGCGAGGACATGCGCGAGCAGCGTGGCGGACCCGGCGGCAAGGACCGCGGTTATGGTTCGCGCGACAACCGTGGTTCAGGTGGCGGCGACGAACGCCGCGGACCTCCGCCCGGCGACTTCGAATAAACCAGCGGAACGAACACCCCTCGTCCCGCATGACGGACCGTGATCGAACGCGGTCCGTCTTTTTTTTGGGCGCTGGTTCCGGCGTGGTGTGCCGCATCGCGGTGACGGCCGTTAGCGCCGTTCGATGTCGGCCCCGAGGGCGCGCAACCGTTCGTCGATGGCTTCATAGCCACGGTCGATGACTTCGGCGTTGTCGATGACGCTGGTCCCTTTGGCGCACAGCGCGGCGATGAGCATGGACATGCCGGCGCGGATGTCCGGACTGGTCATGTGGATGCCGTGCAACCGCGCCGGGCCCTGCACGAGCACGCGGTGCGGATCGCACAACACGATGCGTGCGCC
Source organism: uncultured Verrucomicrobiota bacterium (assembly GCA_937894535.1). Classification (GTDB taxonomy): domain Bacteria; phylum Verrucomicrobiota; class Kiritimatiellia; order CAIVKH01; family CAIVKH01; genus CALMUP01. The sequence goes on along the minus strand of CALBHI010000081.1, from coordinate 8,008 downwards.
CATCTCGATCAGGCGGTCGACGAAAAACATCCGGCTCTCGAACAACTTCTCGAAGAACAACACGCCACCCTGCGCCTGGGTGGCGAGCACGATGGCCACGCTCATCAGGTCGGACGGGAACGCCGGCCAGATCCCGTCCTCGATCTTCGGGATGGCCGCGCCGAAATCCGGGGCGACGCGCAACCGCTTGCGGGCGGGCAGGTGGATGGACCCGTTGGCGCGGGGAGTCCAGCGCGCTCCGAGTTTGGTGAAGGCGCGGCGCACGACCTCGAGGCTCTGGTCGGCGGTGATGCCTTCAATGGTGAGTTCTCCGCCGGTGACCAGCGAAGCGGCCATGAAGCTGCCGATCTCGATGTAGTCGGGGCCGATGGTGAACTCCGCGCCGCCGAGTTTTTTCGTGCCGTGGACCACCAGCCGGTTGGTGCCGACACCTTCGATGCGCGCGCCCATCGCGATCAGCAGGCGGCAGAGGTCCTGCACATGCGGTTCGCAGGCGGCGTGGTAGATCGTGGTCGCGCCGTCGGCCAGCGCGGCGGCCATGATCAGGTTTTCCGTCGCGGTTACGCTCGCTTCGTCGAGCAACAGATCCGCCCCGCGCAGTTTCCGCCCGCGCAACAGGATGGCGTCGGCGGCCTTGACGGTGACGCCCAGCGCCTGCAGGCCGGCGAAGTGGGTGTCGAGGCGGCGGCGGCCGATCACGTCACCGCCCGGCGGATAAAACTCGGCCCGGCCGCACCGGGCCACCAGCGGACCCGCGAGCAGGATGGACGCGCGTACGCGGCGGCACAGGTCGCGGTCGAGTTTGACCGGCGTGACCTGCCGCGCACACAAGGTCACCGTGCGGTCGTGGCGCTCGACACGGACGCCGAGCGAAGCCAAGAGCTCCAGCATCACCGCGACGTCCTTGATCAGCGGAATGTTCCGCAATGTCACCGGCTCCGTGGTCAGCAGGCACGCGGCCAACGCCGGCAGGGCGGCATTCTTGTTGCCGGTCGGGGTGTAGCTTCCGGAGATCGGACGGCGGCCGTTGACGACGAGGGTGGTCATGGGGAAGGGTTTCGGGTGCCGGGTGTCGGGTGTCGGAAAGGAGGGACGAGAGGAAAATCAACAGTGGACGGGAGGGATGATGCATTCCTGCCCGAAACCCGAAACCTGACACCTGAAACCCTCTTCATTCCACGGTCACGCTTTTGGCGAGGTTGCGCGGCTTGTCGATGTCGGTGCCGCGGGCCTGGGCGGCGTAGTAGGCGAGCAGTTGCAGGGCAACCACGGTGACCATCGGGGAAAATTCGTCGCGGATGTCGGGCACGTACATGATGTCCTCGGCGAAGGATTTCACGTGGGTGTCGCCATCGGTGGCCACCGCGATGATCCGGCCGTGGCGGGCCTCGACCTCGCGCATGTTCGAGATCATCTTCTCGTACACCTCGTCGCGCGTTTTCGTGCAGATGCAGATCACCGGCAGGTATTCGTTGATCAGCGCGATCGGCCCGTGCTTCATCTCGCCGGCCGCGTACCCTTCGGCGTGCTGGTAGGAGATTTCCTTGTTCTTCAGCGCGCCTTCGAGTGCGGTCGGGTAGTTGAACTTGCGGCCGAGGTACAGCGAGCTGGGGCCGTCGTGGTGTTTCTCAGCGATGGCCTTGATGCTGTCCTTGCGGTCCACGACGTAGTGGATCGCATCCGGGATGGCCCGCAGGTCGTGGATGAGCTCGGCTTCTCCCGCCGCATCAAGATCGCCGCGGGCGCGGGCGATGGCGATGGCGAGCAATGCGAAGGCCATCTGCTGGGCGGTGTAGGCCTTGGTCGAGGCGACCCCGATCTCCGGGCCGGCTTCGGTGTAGAGCACGGCGTCGCTTTCGCGGACGAGGCTGCTGCCGGGGACGTTGCAGATCGCGAGGCAGGTGCAGCCGCGCTGGCGGGCCATGCGCACCGAGGCGAGGGTGTCGGCGGTTTCGCCCGACTGCGAGACCGGCAGGATCAGTGTGCCGGGCAGCAGTTTCGGATCGCGGTAGCGGAATTCGCTGGCCAGGTCCACTTCAACCGGGATGCCCGACAGGTGTTCGATCAGCAACTTGCCGTACATGCCGGCGTGGCAGGCGGTGCCGCAGGACACGATCATGATGCGGTTGATCGCGCGCAACGCCGCGTCGTCCATGCCGGGAAGCTGCAGGGTCAGCCGGTCGTCGGTGACATGGCGGTTGAGCAGGTTGCGCAACACGCGCGGCTGCTCGTGGATTTCCTTCAACATGAAGGTCTCGAATCCGGCCTTCTCGGCGGCCTCGGCCTGGATGGTCACCGGACGGATGTCGGGCGTAACCGGGGTGCCGTCGAGTTTCGTGACGGTGATGCGGTCGGCGCGCAGGCAGGCGATCTCGCCTTCGTCGAGGTAGATCACGCGGCGGATGCGGTTGACGATGGCGAGCACGTCGCTGGCGATGTAGTTTTCGCCCTCGCCCACCCCGATGATCAGCGGGCTGCCCAGGCGGGCGGCGATGATCTGATCCGGTTCGTCGGCCGAGAGGATACCCACCGCATAGGCCCCGCGGGCGCGTTGCAGGGCGAGGCGGCAGGCCTCGAACAGCGGCACGCCTTGCGTATCCAGGATATGTCGGATCAGGTGGGGAATGACCTCGGTGTCGGTCTGCGAGACGAAGGTCGCGCCGGCCGCCGTCAGTTCCTTGCGCAGCTCCTGGTAGTTTTCGATGATGCCGTTGTGGACCACCGCGATGCGGCCGGTGGTATCGCGGTGCGGGTGGGCATTGACCTCGGAGGGTTCGCCGTGGGTCGCCCAGCGGGTGTGGCCGATGCCGCGGGTGCCGTTCACCGGATGGCGGCGGAGCTTGTCCTCGAGCGCGGCGAGGCGGCCGACGCTTTTCGACTCGGTCAGGCCACCGTTCTCCAGCACGGCGATTCCCGCGGAATCATAACCGCGGTATTCCAGCCGGCTCAAGCCGTCGATCAACAGCGGCGTCACCATCCGGTCGCCTACATATCCGACAATTCCGCACATAGAGCAGTCCCCTTCGTACTAGGGTGTCTAAACTAAAACTCGCGCCGGGCCATGTAAAGCCCGACGCGAGTTGCGCAAACAATGCGGTGGCGCTTGTCGCTTACAGGATGCCGCCCTTCGGGTACAGGGCCAGCGCCTGGACCGCAGTCGGATTGAAGTTGGTGGCGATCGCGGTTTCCTGATCGATCGAATAGGCATTGCCGCCGTAGCCGACGATGACCGCCGCCTTGTTGCCATATGGCTTGGCCTGCTCGTCCAGCGATTCGAACTGGGTAATGTCGCGGCCGGTCAGGCGGATGCTCTGGGTGAACAACACCGGCGTGCTGGCCTTGTAGCGGTCGTCGACATCCAGCGAAACGCACCAGGCATTGCGCAGGTTGTTTTTGAAGTCGTTCTCGTCCGAGGCGACCTTGATGCCGGGCGCGATGAAGAAGTTGTAGCTGAGGTTGAACGAGGCATTGGTCACCAGCGTGGCGAAGTACGCCGAGGAGTCGGACCAATTGTCGTCGGTGGTCGGCCAGGCCGCGGAACCGCTCTGGGTCTGCAGGCCCAGCGGATTGTCCATCTGCTTGGCAAACAACAACACGAACAGGTTGCGACCGTTGTTGATAGTCTGGGCAACCTGACCCTTGAGCAGCGCCTTGGTCACCGCCGGGGCGAGAATCGCCGCGAGCAGGGCGATGATCGCGATCACGACCAGCAGCTCAATGAGGGTGAAAGCCTTTTTGCGTTTCGAACGAACGGACCGATTCATGGTGATCTCCTGTGTACTCGACTGAATGCAGCGTTTCTGCGTAGTTATGTTATTGATACCCCAAGCATTCCAAAGACGTCAATGGGCGATAATTGACGTTTCAGGTATCAGGTTTCGGGTTTCAGGATGTACATTGTCAGGTACTATACAGAAAACATGATTTTTTCTAACACACGAATCCCGACACCTGACACCGCCTACCTCCCGTGAAAACAACCGATTTCGACTACCACCTGCCCGAACACCTGATCGCCCAGCACCCGGCCGAACGCCGCGACGGGGCCCGCATGATGGTGGTACACCGCTCCTCGGGAACCTGGGAACACCGCACCTTCGCCGACCTCCCGACCTTCCTGCGCACCGGCGATATCGTGGTGGTGAACAACACCAAGGTCATCCCCGCCCGGCTGATCGGCCGTAAACCCGGCACCGGCGGCAAAGCCGAGATTTTCCTGCTCGAGGAAAAAGGGCCTGGCCTGTGGGATGTGCTCCTTCGGTCGCGCCGCCGCCCGAAACCCGGCGAACCGCTGTCGTTCGGCGACGGCCGCCTGATCGCCCGCATGGAACAGGAAGGCGAACTCGGCCGCGCCCTGGTCCGCTTTGAAACTGACCGCCCCCTCCTCGACTGGGCCCACGAACTTGGCGACACCCCCCTGCCCCCCTACATCCGGCGTGCTGCCGGCAGCCTCGACGCGGACCGCGACCGCTACCAGACCGTGTACGCCCGCCACCCGGGCGCGGTGGCCGCCCCGACCGCCGGACTCCATTTCACCCCGGACATGTTCGCCCGGCTGGCCGGGATGGGCGTAACCCGCGCCGAAGTCACCTTGCACGTCGGCCTCGGCACCTTCCGCCCCGTCACCGCCGACCAGGTGACCGACCACCGGATGGAGGAGGAACGTTACGTGGTCGAGGAATCCGCCGCGGCCGCGATCCGCGCCGCCCGCACCGCCGGTGGCCGCGTGCTCGCCGTCGGCAGCACCAGCGTGCGCACCCTCGAGGCCGTCGCCGCCCGCCACGGCGACCTCGTCGCCGATACCGGCCGCACCGACCTGTTCATCCACCCCCCCTTCGCGTTCCGCGCCGCCGACCTGATCCTCACCAACTTCCACCTGCCGAAGTCCACGTTGCTGATGATGATGAGCGCCTTCGCCTCGCGCGACCTGATGCTCGCCGCCTACGCCGAAGCCGTGCGCGAAGAATACCGCTTCTTCAGCTACGGCGACTGCATGCTGATCGTGTAGGCGCAAAATCCAACCGCGGATGACGCGGATAAACGCGGATGGTTTTGGCCCCGCGCGCCTCCTTTGTTTCAGCGGTAGTTAGCTGAATCTACCCATGATGCCGTCCCACGCATGTATCCGCGTCCATCCGTGCCATCCGCGGTTCTTGCTTCTAATCGACCATAATCCATGAGTTCCTCCGTTTCCATCGGACCGGATTTGGCGTATCGTCGCGCCATGACCGAGCAGGATACCATCGCTGCCATCGCCACCGCGCCGGGAGAAGCGGGCATTGCCATCGTCCGTATTTCCGGACCCGCCACCTACCGCATCGCCGATGCGGTGTTCCGCGGGCGCGGCACCCCGCCTTCGGCACGCCCGGCCTTCACCTTTGCCTACGGTGACATCATCGATGCCGACGCGCGGCGGATCGACGATGTGCTGATGTTGTTCATGCGCGGTCCCCGCAGTTACACCGGCGAAGACCAGGTTGAAATCCAAGGCCACGGCGGCAGCATCTCCTGCCACCGGATCCTGCGCCGCGTACTCGAAGCCGGAGCGCGGCTCGCCCACCCCGGCGAGTTCACCCAGCGCGCCTTCCTCAACGGCCGCCTCGACCTCGTCCAGGCCGAAGCCGTGCTCGACCTCATCAAAGCCCGCAGCGAACGCGCCGCCCGCGCCGCCGTCGAACAACTCGCCGGCACCATGTCCACCACCCTCGACACCCTCTACGACGAGACCCTGGCCGTACATGCCGACCTTGAGGCCACCCTCGACTTTCCGGAAGATGAACTGCCGGAGGCGGTTATGGATGACATCGACCAGCGGCTTGCCGCGGTGCGCACCCGCCTCGAAGCCCTGCTCGCCACCGGGGAGGACGGCCGCCGCCTGCGCGAAGGCGCGCTGATCGTCATCGCCGGCCGCCCCAACGTCGGGAAATCCACCCTGCTCAATACCCTGCTCGGCCACGACCGCGCCATCGTCTCCCCCACCCCCGGCACCACCCGCGACAGCATCGAGGAAGGCTATACCCTCAACGGCATCCCCCTCCGCCTCGTCGATACCGCCGGCCTGCGCACCACCTCCGACACCATCGAACAAGAAGGCATCCGCCGCTCCCGCTCCCTCGTCGACCAAGCCGACGGCATCCTCTACCTCATCGATGCCACCACCGGCCCCACCGACGACGACCGGGCGATCCTCGCTCAACTCGACCAGGGCAAGACAGTCATTGTTATAAACAAGATTGACGAAGTAAAAGCATTGCTATCCGTTGATATTCCCTCCACCAAGGTTATCATGGCTAGCATGGTCGCCCCACCCTATGCCGAACCGGTGCGCGCGGCGTTGGCGGATTTGCTGCATACTTCCTACCGGCAAGGTGCGGACCAACACGCGGTGATCGCCGAACGGCACCGCGCGATTCTGCTCGCGTTTCAGCGGCAGCTAGAGACTGCCGCCGGACTCGTAGCCACCCGCCGCGACGACCAGATCCCGCTGGCCGGCGCTCACCTGCGCGACGGACTGGAGGCCCTCGGCACCGCCACCGGCCGCATCTACCACCAGGAACTGCTCAACGCCATCTTCTCCCGCTTTTGCATCGGAAAATAACAACCACGAATGGACACGAATAAACACGAAGACGGGTTCACCGAAGCGCCACGTCCTTCAGGTTTCATTCGTGTGAATTCGTGTCCATTCGTGGTTAACCTCTTCATTCGAGGTTGAATTCCCGCATCCCGCCTTTGCCTTTCCGGCGCGGTTGCGCTACATAGCATTCCGTCATGCAAGCACCCACCACCTACGATGTCCTGGTCGTCGGGGCCGGCCACGCCGGCTACGAGGCCGCGCTGGCTTCGGCGCGGCTCGGGGCGCGCACCGCGCTGGTCACCATGGAACGGGATGCGATCGCCCGGATGTCCTGCAACCCCTCCATCGGCGGCATCGCCAAATCCCACATGGTCGTCGAGCTCGACGCCCTTGGCGGCGAAATGGCCCGCAACACCGATTACACCGGCATCCAGTTCCGCACCCTCAACACCCGCAAAGGCCCGGCCGTGCAGGCCCATCGCGCCCAATGCGACAAGGCCGCCTTCCCGCGCCGCATGCAGGCGGTGGTCGCCCAGACCCCCAACCTCACCGTCGTCCAAGCCCTCGCCACCGCCATCTGGACCGAACACGGACGCCTGCGCGGCATCGCCACCCAGGACGGATCGCTCCTGGCCGCCACCTGCGTGGTCATCGCCTCCGGCACCTTCCTGCGCGGGAAAATCCACATCGGCGACCGGAATTTCGAAGGCGGTCGCGCCGGCGAACAGGCCGCCTACGAACTCAGCGACTCTTTCCGCTCCCTCGGCTTCCGCATGGGCCGCCTCAAGACCGGAACCCCGCCGCGCCTCCACAAGGATAGCATCGACTGGGACAAGATGGAGCTCCAGCCGGGCCTCGAGCCGCCGCCGTTCTTCTCGCTCGCCGCCCGCGATGACCGGGCCATGTTCCACGTGGAACATCCGGATCCGGAGGCCGCCGCCCGGGCGATGTTCCACGTGGAACAAACCGCCGATCCGCTGCGCCCCTGGGTGCCCGGCACGAACCAGATTCCGTGTTACATGACCTACACGACCGCGGAAACCCACGCGATCATCGCCGCGAACCTCGGCCGCTCCGCCATGTACGGTGGCCATATCGACGGCACCGGCGTCCGGTATTGTCCCTCGATCGAGGACAAGATCGTGAAGTTTGCCCACCAACCGCGCCACCACGTGTTCATCGAGCCGGAAGGCCGCCACCTCGACGAAATTTACCCGAATGGCACCTCAAACAGCCTGCCCGAGGATGTCCAGCGTGCGATGATCCATTCGATCCCGGGCCTGGAGCGGGCCGTGTTCCTGAAGCCGGCTTATGCCATCGAGTACGATTTTGCCGATCCGACCCAGCTTTTCCATACCCTGGAGACGAAGCTCGTGGAGGGCCTTTTCCTAGCCGGGCAGATCAACGGCACCACCGGCTATGAGGAAGCCG
>CALBHI010000080.1 GCA_937894535.1 uncultured Verrucomicrobiota bacterium | reverse complement strand
GTTCAGTGTTCAGTGTTCAGGAAAATGCTTTTGCTGCCGTGGTCGGCCTTGGTTTTCGCTTTCCCTGAAACCTGAACACTGAACACTGACACCCTTTCCACTGAAACCCGAAACCTGACGCCTTATCCGGCTACTCCCCGCGCAGGGTGCGGCCCCAGCCGGCGGCGGAGGCGAGGTGGTGGGATTCCTCGTTGGCTTCCTTGCAGATGCGGCGGTAGTGCTGGAGGTATTTCTGCATGACGTCGGCGACGTCCTCGCCCATTTCCGATCCCTTGAAGAGTTCGACCGGGCGGTGGTGAAAATTCATACCGAGCTGGAGCTTGCGGGAGAACAGGTTGGTCTTGAGGTCGTAGTTGGTGAGCAACAGGCGACGGCGCCGGTGGGTACGGCGTCCGCAGGCATCGAGGTACCAGGTCGGGGATTCGACGGCATCGACGTGCAGCAGTTGGAGGATCTTTTTTTCCAGTTCCCACAACTTGACCAGCGCCTCGAAGCTGATCCCGAGCAGGCGCAGGTGGAGGATGGTCTTGAACCAGGCGGCGTAGGCGCGGGAGTAGGCGTTGCCTTCGAGGATCGGGACGCCGAACTGTTCCTGGATCTGCCGCAGGTACAACGCGGTGCGGTTGTGAATACGGGCAATCTCGGTGAGGGAGTACATCAGGGCAACCACGGGGTGAGCAGACGGGCGAGCAGGGAGTCGCGGCCGATGGCCTCATGGCCGGGGAGACCGTCGGCGAGGTGGAAGAGTCCGACCGCGCCGCCAAGCAGCGCGAGGGTTTTCACCGCGGCGGCCACCGCCCCACCCCAGGCCTGGGTCGGACCGGAAAGCCGGGTGGCGAGGGAGGTTTCCGACCACTGGCGGAACCGGCTGAGCAACCGCCACACCAGCACCGAAGCGCCGACGAACACAGCGGGACCGGCCCAGGCGGAAACGTGGTCGGAGAGGGCGGCCACGGCATCGGCCGACCACCGGTAGATGCCACTGCCGGTCAGCAGCGCGACGGCCATCCGAAACAGGCGGAACACCTCGCGGGACAAGCCGTTGCGGTAACCGCGCGCGGCCGATCCGGCGGTCATGGCCAAGGTCAGTAGGTCAAATCCGTTCATACCAATGCCCGGCAGTGTTAACGAAACAAGGGAGGGAAGACAATCCCGGAGCGAAGGCGGAAAAGGGATGAACCACCCGGTCCGAGGCGGACCTGGAGGACACGGAGCTTGCCCGCCGGAGGAGGGGAAGACGAGGGGGAACTACGAAACACGCGGAATACACGGAAAGGGGTTGGCCGGGGGGTCGTTGGGGACATAGAAGATCAGGAGGAAAACTACGAAAGACACGAAATACGCGAAACGCATGAACTCGGGAGGTCACTACGGAATACGCCGAACACGCGGAAGGATATTGGTGCGCAACTGGTCGCTGAAGCGTTGGTCGGGTGTGCCGGGGTGGTTGCGGACATAGAAGATCAGGTGGAAACTACGAAAGACGCGAAAGACGCGAAAGGGTGGAAACAATAAGGCATCCAAGGCAGGGCGAGCCGGGGGATAGGGACACCGAAGGTGCTAGACGCGGTGGCCTACCCGCGTTCGGGATTTCGGATTGCCAGTGTTGCCGGAGATGGGCATGGTAGTTTCTACGGAAAAAGTATGGGCAAGAAGATCATCGATAGCATTTACGACAACGAGGGGGGCTTTCTCTCGAAGTACAAGGCGATCCAGGTCGGGGAGGCCGGATGGTTGACCTTGATCGCCTTTGAGCTGGCGACTTTGTTGCTGCGTTTCCTGCCGGGAGCGCCGGGGTTGTTCCTGCGCAGCGCGATCTACCCCTTCTTCTTCGCCTCGGTCGGGCGCGGGGTGGTGTTCGGGACGGGGGTGACGATCCGGAATCCGGGCCGCATCACCATCGGCGACCACACGATCGTCGACGAAAATGCGACGCTGGACGCCAAGGGCGGCGGGAACGGCAAGGGCATCACCCTCGGCAGCCGGGTGTTCATCTCGCGCAACGCGTTGCTGGGCTGCAAAAACGGGCGGATCGTGCTCGGGTCGGGGGTGACCATCGGACCCAACACGATCATCCACGCGATCGATGCCAGCGAGGTGACCATCGGCGACCACACGGTCATCGCCGCGAATTGCTACCTGATCGGCGCGCCGAATTACCGCACCGAACGGACGGACATCCCGATGGCGAAACAGGGTTTTCACGAGGGCAAGGGCATCACGATCGGCTCGGATGTGTGGCTGGCCGCGGCGGTGAACGTCTGCGACGGGGCGCGGATCGGCGACGGCTGCATCATCGGCGCGATGTCGCTGGTGCGCGGCGAGATTCCGCCGTATGCGAAGGCCCACGGCATTCCCGCCCGCGTCACCGGCACGCGAACCCCCGCGGCGGATGATTCAGCGGGAGGGGCGGCCGATTAATCCGCCCGATCAACCGGCGTCCGCGCCGCCGTCCGCGCGGCGTCGCTCCCGCTCCTTCCTGTTGCGTCTGGGCTTCGGCGTGGTGTCGCTGGTCATTCTGTTTGCCTTGCTGAACCCGATGGAGATCGTCAACGACCTGGGCCAGGCGAACGGTCGCTACGTCGCGGCGGGATTCGGGGTATGCCTGCTGGGCCTGGCCTGCCGAACCTACAAGTGGAAGCGGATCCTGAAACGCATGGACATCCACGTCTCGTTCTGGCGACTGTTTGAGGTGTACACGATCAGTTATTGGTTCAGCACGTTCCTTCCCGGCAGCCTCGGCGGGGATGTCTATAAAATTTACGACGTGGCGCGAGCGACCGACAAGAAGATCCGGCCAGCCCTGGCCGTGGTCATCGAGCGATTGACCGGGGTGTTGTCGCTGCTGACCGTCACCACGATAGCCCTGCTGGTCTACGGCCGGGACCTCCCGTTGCCGGCGTGGCTGATGCCGTTGCTGATCGGCGGAGCGGTGGCGGCAACGGTGGCCTTGCTCAGCGGCCTGCTGTTCTTTGAGCCGATTTGGAAATCCGTGAACCGGATCATCCCGTGGACCGCCGGGTTGATCCAGGCAGAGAAGGTGGGGCAGTTCGGGGAGGTCAGCCGCGAACTGCGGGGAAACCGCCGGTTGTTTATCGAGGCGGTCGCGCTCGGAATCGGGGTGCAACTGCTGGTGTTGCTGGCCTATTACCTGATGGCCCGGGCGGTCAGCCCCGGGGTGAGCGTGCATTTCTTCTTCACCTTGTATCCGCTGGTCGAGATCGCGAGCATGATCCCGATCTCAATCAACGGCATGGGGGTGCGTGAAGGGCTGACGGTTTACGCGATGCAGGTGTACGCGGTGTCGCCAAGCCTGGCCATGAGCATGGGCATCCTGTTCCGGTTGGTGGCGCTCGCGCTGGGTTTGCTGGGGGGCATCTTGCTGTTGATGCGGCGCAGCGGCGGATGGAAAGTCGCGGGCGGCCAGCCGGCGGTATGACGCGCCGGATGAGGTTACCGACGGCCCACCTGGACCGACGTAAGGAGTAGCATCGCTGCAGCGTCTCTAGCCGGCGTAAAGCCGGCTCTATCCTCGCGGCAGCTTCGGCTTTACGCCGGATCTGTCATACCTGTACGGTGCGCCTGCGGCGCTCCCGTTGCCGTGCGCTTGCGGCTTACCCGATGCGGTGCGCCTGCGGCTTACCCGTTGCGGTGCGCCTGCGGCACCCGGTATGCGGTCCGTCGAGCCGGACCGTGACAAAGCGCGGTCAAGCCCGCGCACTCCGGGACCGGTTGTCCGTTGCTTTTTCCGGTGTGCCGCCTATGCTCGGAGCATCGATGAATAAGCCGGACACCCATACGCTGGTTCGCCGGGCTGATCCTCCCGGATGGTCGGCTCTGCTGATCGGGATCACGCTGTTGCTGTCATTCAGCCTCCCGCTGGAACAGATGGCCTACCACGCCGACCTGCACCACCCGCTCCTGTTCGGGATCCGGTGGTTGGGCTACCTGGTGTTCACCATCGATGTGATCCGGCGGTGGCGGCGGCACGGCTACCGGGGCGATCGCCTGGCCCGGTGGCACCGGACGGCGGATCTCCTGGCCGCAGTGCCGGTGGGGCCGCTGGCCTTTGTTCTTGTCCCGGGCGCGGCCCCCTGGCTCCTGTCGCTGCTTCACCTGCTCCCCATCCTGCGGCTCGGTCGGGTGTACCTTGCCGCGCGCGAGTGGCAACAGGCATCCCCGGGCAGCACCGGATGGCGCAGGATCGGCACGACCTTCGTGGGCATCAGCTTGCTGATTCACTGGGTCGGGTGCTGGCAGCTGGCGGTGTACGATGTGGCCGAGGGACACTCCTTCGCCATGCACTACCTGCATGCGTTGTACTGGACGGTGACGACGATGACCACGATCGGCTACGGCGACATCACCCCCGACAAGAATAACCCAACCCAACTGCTGTTCACCATGGGCATCATGGCGATCGGGGCGGGCGTGTTCGGCTTCGTCATCGGCAACATCGCCACGATCATGGCCAACATCGATTTCGCGCGGAACCAGCACTTGGACCGCATGCAGCGGATCACCACCTTCCTCCACTACAACCGGATCCCCGCGCACCTGAGCCGCCGCATCAACGACTATTTCGCGTACATCTGGCAGACCCGCAAGGGGTTCAACGAGGCGGAAATCCTCGACGCCTTGCCGTCGGCACTGCGGCGCGATGTCGAGATGCACCTGCGGCGCGACATCGTCGCCAAGGTTCCTTTTTTCCGCGGGGCGGACAACCTGATGCTCGGCGCCATCGTGTCCCGGCTGCATCCGTGCGTGGCGTTGCCCGATGAGCGGATCATCCGGCGGGGCGAGATCGGCAGCGCGATGTATTTCATCGCTGCGGGATCGGTGGACGTGCTCGCACCGGATGATGCGACGCCGGTGGCGACGCTGGCCGACGGCAGTTTTTTTGGCGAAATCGCCCTGCTGGAGCATTGTCCGCGCGGGGCGGACGTCCGGGCGACGGATTTCTGCGACTTGTACCGGCTTGAAAAGTCCGATCTCGACGAGGTGATCGCGCTGTATCCGGCCTTTGGCGATCACATCCGTTCGATGGCGGCCGCCCGAAAGGCGCCCCCGCCATGAACGGGCGGCATGGGTGGCACGGGATGGTCGCGGGGGCGTTGCTCGCGGCGGCCGGCGTGGTCCAGGCAGGATCCCTGACCCTGGTGAATCACTACTGGAGCCCGGCCGATTTTGATGCGGATTTCGGGCCGGGGGTGCAACTGCAAGGCTCGTTCAACCCGATCTACGACATCATGCTCCGCCTCGCGACGTTTCCCGACATGGGGGACGATGTCATCACCGAGACGGGCCCGGTGGCGGTTGATCTCGCGGTCACGCCGATCGAACTCGCGGCGATCGCCCACCTGCCCTACCAGGACGATCCGTGGGTGCAGCCGTATGTCGGCGGCGGGTTGGGGTATTACCAGATCGATCTCTCGGCCAAGGGGCCGGCGGGTGCGCTGGACTATTCGGTCAGCGATGAAGTGGGTGTGCTGCTGCTCGCCGGGTTGCGCCTGCACCTCTCGCCGGAATTGATCCTGACCACCGAAGCCTCCTACCGATGGGTAGAGGCCAGGGCGCGCGGCGCGGAAACCAACGGGGAGCGCTCGGCCTTCGACCTCAACCTGAACGGCTTCGGCGCGGGCATCGGGCTCGGCGTGTTCTGGTAACCGGGACTTGCGCTATAAGCCAGGCGTTTACCCAACGCGTTCAGCCTGTCCGGCCAGGGGGGAACGCGTTCCACCACACGGCCAAGGTCCGCACGGTGCTTACGCTTTGGCCGGGGTGTGCTGAGCGTCCTCGATCTTCTTGCGCTGTTTGTAGGCGAGTTGCTGGACGATCATCAGGATGTTCTGGGTGGTCCAGTACAAGGCCAGGCCGGAGGCGAAGTTGTAGAGGAACAGCAGCATCATCGCCGGCATCATGACCATCATGATCTTCTGTTGTTGCGGATCGCCGGCGGCGGGCGAGACCTTCATCTGGATGATCATCGTCGCGGTCATCAGCAGGGGCAGGATGTTCAGGGCATCCCAGCCGAGCAACGGGAGGGCGAAGCCGAACTCGATCAACCGTTCCGGCGCGCTCAGGTCGGCGATCCACAGGAAGCTGGCGAAGCGCAGTTCGATCGCGGTGCGCAGCACGACGAACAGCGCGAAGAACACCGGGATCTGGACCAGCATGGGCAGGCAGCCGCCGATCGGATTGATCTTGTGTTCCTTGTACAGGGCCATCATGGCCTGCTGCATCTTCTGGGGGTTGTCCTTGTACTTCTCGCGGATCTCGGCCATCAGCGGCTGCACCGACGCCATGCGGCGCATGCTTTCGGTGCCCTTGTGGGTGATCGGCCAGAAGACGATCTTCACGATCAGGGTGAGCAGGATGATGGCCACGCCGTAGTTCGAGAACACGTAGTCGTGCAGGAGGTTCAGCAGGCGCAGGAGGATTTTCGCGGTGGGCACGACGATGACGTCCAGGTAGGCATTTTCCTCGAAACCCATCGCGCCGTCGCGGTTGTGGCTGAGGGTGGAGAGGATGCGGTAGTCCTTGGGTCCGACGAAATATTCGTAGCCGCGGGTGTAGGTTTCGCCGGGGACCAGCGACTGGTTCTGGAAGCCGAGGGTGGCGGCGACGGCGGCGATGCGGGCCTCCTTGACCCGGGCACCGGCGCGTTCGGCATCGGTCACGTGGCGGCGGGCATAGACTTCGATCCAGTCGGCACCACCGGTCGCGGGGTCGGGCATCAGGATCTGGACGAAATACTTGTTTTTGGCGGCGACCCAGTCCGCCGGTTTCGGAGAGGGCTGGAAGGTGACGGTCTCCGGCAGGGTGGCGAGGCCACGTTCATCGCGCTCGACCTTGAATTGCTTGAGGATGACCTTGCCCCAGTTCTCCACGCCGCCGGCGGGTGGCAACGCATCCACCCCCATGTCGATCATGCCGGCGATGTCGTTGTGCGCGGCCTCCTCGGGAATGGGTCCGGTGCGGATGCGGTGCTGGCCGAGGTCGGCCTGGTCGGTCCCGATGTTGCTGAACGAATCGGTCACCCGGACCTGGTAGTTCGTGGCGAGCAGGATCTCGCGGGTGAAGCGGAGGCCTCCGGCGGTGCGGGTGTAGGTCAGGTAATCCGGACCGACCTCGGCGAGGGTAAAGTCGGATTGCTCCCCCCAGCCGGGAATGCCGCTGTACACCAGCGACGGGCGCTCGGTGAAGTCAAAGGTGATCAGCTTGCTGTCGACCGGGAGGGA
>CALBHI010000079.1 GCA_937894535.1 uncultured Verrucomicrobiota bacterium | reverse complement strand
CCTCCAGGCGGCCGGACACTTCGCGCAGCGCCTGCGCCCAGCGCGACGTCGAGTCGGCGAGCAACAGGACATGCAGGCCCATCTGCCGGTAGTATTCGGCGATGGTCACCGCGGTGTACACCGACGCCTCGCGGGCGGCGACCGGCATCGAACTGGTATTGCAGATGATCAGCGTGCGCTCCATCAGGCTCTTGCCGGTGCGTGGATCGGTCAGGTCGGGGAACTCGCGCAGGGTCTCGACCACCTCGCCGGCGCGCTCGCCGCAGGCGGCGATGATGACGATGTCGACATCGGCGTTGCGGCTGGTGATCTGCTGGAGCACGGTCTTGCCGGCGCCGAAGGGTCCGGGGATGCAGTAGGTGCCGCCACGGGCGATCGGGAAAAACGTGTCGATGATGCGGATCTTGGTCACCAGCGGATCAACCGGGCGCAGGCGTTCGGCGTAGGCGCGGATCGGCATCTTGACCGGCCAGCGCTGGATCATGGTCAGCGCCTGCCGCTCGCCGTCCTCGTTCACCAGCGTGGCGATGGGGTCGGACACGGTGTACTCGCCCGCGGCGGCGATGGACTCGACCTTCCAGGCGCCGGCCAACCGGAACGGGGTCATGATGCGGTGCTCGAAGATACCCTCGGGCACGGTGCCCAGGCTTTGCGCGGCGGTCACGGTGTCGCCCGCATTCACCGCGGGCTTGAACGGCCAGCGGCGGGTGCGGTTCAGCGGGTCAAGGTAGGTGCCGCGCTGGAGAAAGAACCCGCACTGTTCGGCCAGGTCGGGCAATGGGTTCTGGAGGCCGTCGTAGATGCTGCCGAGCAAGCCGGGGCCGAGTTCGACGCTGAGCAGTTCGCGGGAGAACTCGACCGGGGCGCCAACCCGGAGGTCGGTGGTGTCCTCGAATACCTGCAGGTCGGCCACATCGCCGCGCACGCGGATGACTTCGGCCTTGAGCCGGGTCGAGCCGGTCACCGCATAGGCCACTTCGTTCTGGGTCACCGCCGAGGCGAAACGCACGCGCAACAAGTTGCCGTTCACGCCAACGACGGTACCGGGCACCGCATCACTCATACATTCACCCATTCCGTGAGGTTCATCTTCATACTTGGGAAAGTCCCGACCACGCCGACACTTCCTGCGCGCTGACGCCGACCAGTTCCACCATCTCCTCAAACCGTTCGCGTCCCAGTTCGGGGGTGAGGGCGCGCCAGTGCTCGTTGAGGGCGAGTTTTACCGCGTAGGCAAGCAGGGCGGGCAAGGCAAACGGGTCTCCGGCGCTGAGCTCGTCGGCGAGGTTCCAGCGGTAGCGGTCGAGCGCGAGTTCGCGTTCGAGCGGATTGGCGCGCGAAAAGGCGTCGCTCACTGCGGCCTCGGCATCGACGCGGAAGCCCTCGTGGCTCTGGAGGAATTTCTTCTCATCCACCCCCAACCGGAGCGCGCGGGCCCGCACCACCGCGTTGCGCAATTGCCGGTCGGCGTGCAGCCAGGCCCGGCTGAAATCGCGGTGCACGTCCTCCAGCCGTGCGTCGAGCAGCGCGGTTACTTCCGCCAGGTCGCTGCCATCGAGTTGTTGCTCGCATTCGGCGATAAACCCGGCGCGGCTCATCGCCGCCGGCTGGGAAAACACCAGGGCGGGCAAGCTGGCGATCAGGTAGTAATAGCGGCTGCTCACGGATCGCAGGAACCTCAGGGTGCGCGGGCAACGTTATAGACGGTTTCCGCGAGAACCGGGCGCAGATACGCGGCGACGGCATCGGCGATGGCTTCGCGGGAGAAATCGTGCTCGATGTGCCGGTCGTGGCGCCGCACCTTGAAGCCCTTCTGCGTGCGGGGATCAACGGTGATGACCAAGCCACCGGCCAGCGCGTCGGCGAAGGCCTGCTTGAAGAAGTCGGTGATGGCAGCGCGGTCGGCCTCGCCGACGACCACCTCGAGGTTCTTGGGCAACCCGCCCTCCTTGGCATAGGCCTCCATGATCCGGGCTAGTACCGGCCGGAGGGTCGATGCATCCAGGGCTTTTCCGGCGGCATCGCGGGATAACTGCTCGAAGATCTGTTCGACGCCACGGCCTACCGAGATCAGCAGGTCGCGGGCCGCCTGGGAAAGCGCCTGCTCGCTGCGCTGGGTGAACAACGTCGCATCCTGTTCGGCTTTCTCCACGATCGCCGCCGCCTTGACTTCGGCGTCCTTCACCAACGCCGCGGCTTTTTCGCGGGCCTGCGCGACAATTTTGGCCGCTTGCTGCTCCCCGGTGTCAACCGCCTCGCGCTGGATACGTTCGATCAGATGCTGCAATTCTTCAGCCATGGTCCAACTCCCTCTCGGTGCGTCGTATCCGCAACCAGCGGACTGCGCGATAGTTGGTTTCACTGTATCCACTGGTCCGCGAAAGAAAAGTCTAATCAGGCGGGCCGGTCCGGGAACCGGCAGGGCCCCTCCATCCCGCTGGATCCGGGATTCACCACGAGCCATGCGATGGCTACCAATCCGCACCGGGGGGGGCCGGGTGTGGCATCCAACGAACCGGGCACGATCCGGTCCGCCCGGCACTTGCGCAACGCCGGGTATCGTGTTAGTTCTACACCGAACAGGAGATGCTGCTATGCGTACGATCTGGATGTTGGCTGTATGGGCGGGATGGATGACATTCGGCGCTGTGCCGGGATGGACCGAGGAGATCGCCGCCGAAGAGCCGGCTGAGGCCGCGGCGGAAACCTCGCCAGCTCCTGTCGATGAATCACCCGCCCCCGAGGCGCAACCCCAACCCGAAGGAGAAAACCCCATGGTCATCATCAAAACCGCCAAAGGCGACATCAAGGTCAAGCTGTTTGCCGACAAGGCCCCCGTCACCGTGGCCAACTTCCTCCAGTATGTGGACAACGGGCACTATGAAGGCACGATCTTCCACCGTGTCATCGCCAATTTCATGATCCAGGGCGGCGGCTTCACCCCCGACATGCAGCAGAAATCGACCCTCGCCCCGATCAAGAACGAGGCGCAGAACGGCCTGGCCAACAAGCGTGGCACCCTCGCGATGGCCCGCACCCAGGTGATCGACAGCGCGACCAGCCAGTTCTTCATCAACACGGTGGACAACGAGTTCCTGAACTTCCGCTCCCCCGACATGTCCGGCTTCGGCTACTGTGTCTTCGGCGAAGTGGTGGAAGGCATGGACGTGGTCGACGCGATCCGCGCGGTGCCCACCACGCGCGTCGGTCCGCACAGCGATGTCCCGGCCGAGCCGGTCGAGATCATTCAGGTGGTCCGGGTCGGCACCGGCGAGTGATCCGCTCCGTCGGGCCCCATGCCTGACCCGACCTCCAGCCCGTACGGCGGCCAACCGGCCAGGGAAACCTACGCCCGCGACACCGCCGTGCCGGCCAAGGGATTCCGGATCGGCGAATACGTCATCGAGAAGTCCCTCGGCCACGGTTCGATGGCCACCGTGTACCTCGCGCGCGACGCGACCGGCCACGAGGTCGCCCTGAAGATTTTCCAGGAGGGCCCCGGCGTATCGGTCACCATGCTGGAGCGGTTCCGCCGCGAGGCCGAGGCGGCCAAGAAACTGCGCCGCCACCCCAACATCATGAAGGTGTATGCGACCGGCCAGGAGGGGCCGTACCACTACATCGTCATGGAGCCGGTGCGCAACAGCCGCACCTTCGATGATTGCATCGAGGCGAACCCGATGACGACGAACCAGATCGTCGACGTCATCATCAAAATCGCCGGCGCCCTGGAGTTCGCCCACTCGCGCAACATCGTGCACCGCGACGTCAAGCCGACGAACATCATGATGGATGAGTTCGGCGAACCGTTGCTGACCGACTTCGGGGTGGCGGCATTGATCGACTGGCCTTCCTGCACGGTCTCCGGGGCTCTCACCGGGACCCCGCTTTACATGTCGCCCGAGCAAGCCCGCGCCGAGAAGGTCGGACCGGCCAGCGACATCTATTCGCTCGGCGTCGTGCTCTACGAGGCGTTGACCGGCGTACTCCCCTACAGTGCCCAGCATTCCTCGCCGGTGAAGAGCGTGCTCGAGGCGGTCAAGAGCGAACAGCCGAAACGTCCGCGCGCCCACCGCAAGGACATCTCGCCCGACCTCGAGGCGGTGATCCTGAAGGCGCTGGCTAAAGACGTGGCCGACCGTTACACCGATGCCCAGGCGTTCGCCAACGACCTCGAACGCGCCATCTCCGGCCGCCATGTCACCGCGCGTTTGTTCTCGACCCAGGAGCGCCTGCTGTATTTCTTCCGGCGTCACGACAAGGTCGTCGCGCTGCTGGTGCTGGTCCTGCTCATTCTCGGCGGCATTGCCCATTATTATAACCGTGCCCTGCTCCAGGCGCGTTACGAGACGCTGATCTCGATGGCCAACCTGCGAAACTTCGCCACGCGCGTCATGACCGGCCGCGACATGGCCGAAACCAGCGAGATCCAGCCCATCGGCGCCTGGCCGGAAATCCGCATGGCTCGACGCGCCATGAACCGCGGCGCCTGGAGCACCGCCCGGCCGCACCTCGAGTCGGCGGTGCAGATGAGCCAGCAATCGGGCGATAACCGCACCGCCGCCATGGCCACCCTCGACATCGCCCGGATCCGCAGCCTCGAAGGCGACCTCGACGGTGCCCTCCAGCACTACCGGTCGGTGCTGGAAAATGCCGATGCCTCCCCGCCGATCTACCATTACGCCTTGCTCGACGCGCTCAACCTCTGCCTGCTCCACGGCCGCCGCAACGAGGCCATCAGCCTGCTCACCTCCCACCCGGTCCCCTCTGACGCCATCTTCCGCAACGCCATCCTCTGCCTGTCCGGCGACATGAGCACCGACCGCTACCTCGAAATGGCCACCTACATCCCGCGTCGGCTTCAGAACGATGCCCACCTCGTCGCGGCCGTCCGGTTCCGGATGGACAACAACCCGAAGGCCTATGAGCAACACCTGCGCCGGTCCATCCAGCTTTCCACGCCCTCCACCGAATGGCCGGCCCCGCTGGCCCGGCTGCTCTACGACCAGGTGTCCCGTGAATAACCGCGCCGGCCACATCATCTTCAAGTTATTCGTGCTGACGGTCATCGTCTTCACGCTGGTCGGCGGTATCTACCACGTGCTGATGCAGGTCACCAAGACGGTGCAGTGCGCGGAGCAACTGACTCGGATCTACCAGGCGCTGGAACTGTTCGAGCTCGACCGCGGGGCATTGCCCAAACTCGCCTTTTATCCGGACGATCCGCTGACCGACCCCGACAGCATCCGTGTCGTGCTGGAGGAGTACGGTGTCGATCCCTCGGCCTGGATCTGCCCGGCCTCCCATCCATCCATTGCCAACCTCGGCCTCAGCTACATCTGGAATACCCGCCTCAACGGGGCCAACCTGCGCGGGTTCACCGAGCGCCAGTGGGTGCTCATCGAAATCAACGCCCTCTCTCCCGACATCCCCGCCCCGCACCTCGGCACCTACAACGTCCTCTTCACCGACGGCACCGTCGAACGCATCCGCGACCCGTCCGGCACCCTCAAGGGCTTCTGACCCCCCGGACCATTCGTCCAACGACTGGACACCCCACCCCGCACATCATCCAACCCCTGGACACCACACAGGGACATAGATGTTGTGTCCACTAAAAGCACATAGAAGACCACACAGGGACATAGATGTTCTGCCCCAGGTAGCGTGCGATGAGGGACACAGCGATCATGTCGCCAGGGTTTTCCGGTTAACTCGAAAATTCATTTCTTGCGCATTTTATTCTGCCGCAAGCGCTTATGAAATTCGCCCGCTGCGGCACGAAAATAATTCCGGAAAACTGGCCGGCTCATCGCTTTCCTCTTGCATGAGAACATCACGCATCAAGGTCGACCACGCTGACACCTGGTACCACTGTTACAATCGAACGTCCGGGACGTCAGAGGACCGGCCGTTCTGCCATACCGACAAGGAGCAGTTTATTCGGATTCTCCACCGGGTGAACCAACTCTACGGGATCCAGATTGTGGCCTATCAGGTCATGTCCAACCACTACCACCTGCTCGTCCACGCCCCGCGGGAGGTCATGCGCCCGGAAGATGTGTGCCGACGCTACAAGACCTTCCACCGAGGTCGCAAGGACATGGAACCAGACAGCCCGCTTTGCCGGTTGTGGCAGGAACGAACGCGTGACATCAGTTGGTTCATGCGCCATCTCCAGCAGTTGTTTACCGCTTGGTACAACCGGAGTCGTCCGCTTCGCCGACGAGGATCCCTCTGGGCCGACCGATTCAAGCACACGATTTTGGAGGGTGGATCAGCAGTCTGGGCCTGTTGGAAGTACATCGAAAACAACCCGGTACGGGCTGGCATGGTCGAACAGGCTGGAGACTACCGCTTCTCGTCCTACGGAGCCTGGCGACAATCGGGCAAACACCCCTTTGCCAGCCATGTATCGAGGCTGATTCTGCCCATGCTCGGCCTCGAGAATCTGTCCGCCCTGATGTCGATGATGTCCGCCGTCCTCGACAAGGATGCCGCCCCTCGGGAGAACGGCACAACCGAACTAACCATCTCCATCTCGCGGCGAATTCGCTATTGGGTCGATGGCTTGGTGATCGGTTCCGAATTGTTTGTGCGTAACGTCATGTCGGCCCACCATCCACAGGCATCCATTCGCAGGATCATGCACCAAGACACCGATGAAACGCCCCTTGCGTGTTGGCGGAGATTGAGGCCCGAGCGGTAGATCTCAATTCCGGTCGTCCAGCCCTGAGACGCAACCGCCGAACCGGCGGATAGGACGGGGTCTGCCGGGAAACCGGGAAGTCACCCCTGTGCGAGCAAATCCAAGGCTGTACGATCGACGTAATCAGCCAATCCCCTTAACCAAACACCACGCCGCGCAATCCAGACCATCACCGGCATAGTTCTTCTTCAGTAGCAGTCACTGTTTCTCTGTCCCTTCAGGAGGTTATTCGCAGAGAAGCCGGAATACCCGCACCGGCGACCCCTCAGACAACCTGACCGGCGAATCGACGCCGAGGTCGTACCACGGACCCTCCAGCGCGGACGCGCCCTGCAGCCGGAAACCGTCGCCCTCCCAGTTGACCACCACCCCGCCGGAGGTCGTCGCCGTGGCGATGGGGATATTCGAGCAGGCCGGCACGGTCTGCAACTCCGCGACGCGCAGATCCATGCCCTCGGCAATCGCGACTTCGAGGCCGGTGAAGTTGATCGCCGCCGCGGGTTGCGGCGGAGGATCGGCGAGGATGCGCAATTCATCGCCCTCGCACGGCAGTCCCGTACAATCCATGCCGGAAACGACCGCAATGCCGTTCTCGTCGGTCAGCTGCCACACGCCGGCGCGCGGACTGGCAAAACCGCGCGGCACGACGTCCACCGTCGCCAGCGGTACCGCCAGCGCGGCGGGGTGCGAGATGATTTCGCCCACCAGCGCGCCGCCGCTCCACAATTGGACCGTGGCATTCGACGATCCCGACATGGTGAAATCCGCCGCGACATCAAACCCGACACCCAGCGCACCCGCGGCGAATCGCAGGTAATGGGTCTGCGGTGGCGGACGATTGGTCGTGGTCAGCGGCGGCCAGCCGGTTAACCGGAACTCCTGGAACGGTTCCGTCACATCGCTGCCATGCAGCGATTCCACGCGCATCGACATGCTCGACGCATAACCGAGGCCGACGTGCACCGAGGCTCCCGGCCCCGCCGCCGCGACATCCACGCTGTCGTCGTCAAAGGCCTTCATGAGCGTGACATGCCCGTCGCTCCATCTGCGGCGGTTCTGCACCACGGACGGCTCCTCGACCGTCATCTCGGGCCAGCCGGAAAAGCGCAGGTTCATCGTCTCGATCGGCGGCAACGCGGGGCCCACCGGAGGAAGCACGATCACGCGGGCCGTCTTTGGCGGTTTCGGGCGCGGACGATCCGGGCCGTAGATGCAGCCATCCCACCCCTTGCGCGTCGCACTCGGCGTTACCTGGTCGGGGAACTCGAGGATCACCCCACCCGTGGCCAGATCCGTCTCCACCACGACATGGCAGGTGGTGAAGCCGGGCTGGAAGCCGATGACAAAAACCGGATTGGTCAACGCCTCCTCCACGCTGAATTGGACAGCGTTGAAAAGATTGCCGTTGGTGTCCACGGCAATCGTCGTGAACAGGCCGGTCGTCGAACCGGAGAACCGCGGACCGACGTGCACCCCGTAACCGCTCGCGCCCCGCTTGCGGATGCTCACCAACGGCGCGGGATCCGGATCCATCGCATCCGGTGCCGGCAGCAGGTCGATGCCGCTGCCGGCGGGCCGGGTAACGTCCAGCTTCGTGCCGAACCGCACCGCATCGGCACGTCCCGGGTTGAGCATCACCCCGCTGTTCGCGGGATCCTGCTCGTCGGGAAAGACCGTGATCGATGGGTAATCCTCCCCCGGTGCGGTGCGGATCATCGCCGAGGAACCGCCGATCGGTCCGTAGGGAATTCCGATGCCGACGCTCACCAGATTGCAGAACCAGCGGGCGCGCGGCGGACGCACCGTCACCGTGAAGGCGTTGGTGGTCGCGCCGCCGCACACGCTCGTCGCCACGCACGTGACCACGGTAACGCCTTGGGTGAACACGCTGCCCGAAGGCGGCGAGCACACCACCGGCCCGGCGGCACCGATGGCGCTGACCGCATACAGAACCTCTACCGTGTTGCTGCACGTCTGCACGACGAGGTTGGTCGGCGCGGTCATCACCGGCAGCCCGGCGCTCACCGTGAACGGAACCGCGCAGGTGCTCACGCTGCCCGAACAGCTCTGCACCAGCGCCGTGATCGTATGCAGACCGGGACCCAGCACAGTGCCGGCCGCGGGTTGCTGGGTGATGTTCACCGCGCCGCAGGCGAACTCAACGCAATAGGTGTAGGGTGAAAGATCGGGCACCGTCGCCGCACAACTGTTGGTGGTGAGCAGCGCGGCGGCAGACGCCGCGATGCATTCGCACAGCACCACCGGCGGCGCGGTATCCTGCACGGACACGGCCTGCGACCAGGTGCTGGAATTGCCGCACGCGTCCGTCAACGTCCAGGTACGGGTCAACTGGAGCGGACAGGCGGAGTTGGTCACGGTGCCCGCCACCGTGATCGAGACATTGGTACCCGAACAGGGATCGACGGCGGCCGGACGGTTGAACGACCAGTCCGACCCGCACGCCACCACCATCGACGTCACCATCGGATGACACAACGCGACCACCGACACGTCGTCGACATAATAATAGCTGTAGGCATTGGTGCCGGCTCGCACGGCAAACGGCGTGTTCGTGTCATTGAGGAAATTGCCGAGCGTGAGGTGGTCCTCCCCGCCCGATGCGGTGTAGGTTCCGGATACCAATACCCAGTTGGTGGTGTCAGCAAGGATATTCGTCGCCGCGTTCACCACCTGCGGCGCCACCGGCAGGACATAGTCGCCGGAAGGAAGCAGGACCGGACCGGCTGACAGGTGCGCGCCCAGTGACGCAATCGCCGTCGGTGAATTCTCGGCAAGGCTGACATGGAAGGAAACCGAGTATTGCTGGCCGGCTAGCAACGGAGCGATCAAAGGAACCTGCAGATACTCGCGGTAGGAGGCGGTGTCGCCGTTGGGCTGGTTGCGATGGACGATCATGCCGAGATACGCCTGGCCGGTCAGGGGAGCCTGCGAGCCGGAAAAATTGGAGGGCACGCCGATGAGGACGTTGGTGGTGCAGGCGTTAAAGTAGTCCGGCGTGGCCACCGACGGCGGATACCACGGCGCGGCAAACGGGACCTTCCCGAGGA
>CALBHI010000078.1 GCA_937894535.1 uncultured Verrucomicrobiota bacterium | reverse complement strand
TTGCTGCTCGCCGCGGTGATAACCCTTGGCCTCTACATCCAGTTCGGGGAACGCTACCGGGAAACCCAGGAGCAACGCCGCGCCAACACCCGGCTGGCCCTCCGTTTCGAACCGGATCAGGTCACCAACATCCGGATCGATACCCCGGCCGGTTTGTTCACCCTGGAGCAGACCAACGGGGCATGGCGCATGACCAGTCCATCGCGCGGCCCCGCCGACGGCAATGCCATCCTGCGGTTGCTGGACACCATGGCCGCCCTGCGGCGTAGCGAAATCATTACCGAGGAAGAGCAGCGCACCCTCGGACTTGATCCCGCGGAATATGGCTTTGCGCTGCCCCGCGCCCGCGTCACCCTGGATTTTCCGGATCGAAGCATGACCTTGTTCATCGGACGTGACGCACCCGGCGGCGATCAGGTGTATCTGATGCTGGAGGGCCAGCAGGATATCCTGGTCACCGGCCGCGACCTCATCGCCGCTCTTCCAGGAGGCCAACGGGATCTGCGCGACCGCCGCCTCTTCCCCAGCCAGCCGGGACGCATCCGGCGTATTGAAATCGATGCGCGCGACCGCAGCTTCCACGCCACGCGCATCGAAGAGGAACAGTGGATGATCGATCGGCCTGCGCCTTCCCGCGGTGCCAACGCGGAAATCCGGCAGTGGCTCGATCGCCTGTATGAATTCAAGATCGTCGAGTTTGTCGCCGACACCGTGGCGGCCGCCTCGCTGTATGGATTCGAAGAACCCCTGATTCAACTCGCCCTTTCTACCGACCCAAAAGCGTTGCCCCAGATCCTCAAGGTGGGTCGTCCTGCCGATGTGAACAACCAGGCCTACTTCGCGATGGTGGTCGGCCAGGAGGCCGTGTTCACCATCGACCAGGCCACGGTGGAATGGCTGCGCCATGACCCCGCTGATTTCCGTGATCCACGGGTCATGACCATACCGGCCGTCGCCATCACCCATATCCAGATGACCGATGGCGACCGTACCCTGGTGCTGCAACGCACAACCCAGCTCGTGTGGGAAGTGGTCGCTCCGAAAAAACTGGCCGCCGACGACCGCCGGGTTCAACAACTCCTCGGTGCATGGACCGGTGCACGGGCCATCCGCTTCCTCGATCCTCCATTCACGTCGGAAACCACCGCCATACCCAACCATGAGCGGCGCAGCATCCTGTTCGCACGATCACCCCGCCCCCTCGTTGCATCCGGCAGTGTCACCAATCCCTCGTCGCTGGTTTCGGATAACGATGTGCTGATCACCCTCGCCGGAGAATCACCCGCGGGACAACTTCTGGTCCAGGCATCACCCTTCCCCTCGCTGCTCGAAGTGAATGCCACCCTCGCACAGGAACTCTCCGTTCATCCCATCAGTTTCCGTGATACCCGCATCCTCTCCATCGAAAGCGCCCAGATCCGCCGGATCACCCAACGCACCGGCACCCGCGACATCTCCGTGGAGCGCACCAACCAGCTGTTTCGCGCCGTCTCCACACGCGAGGTCCCGGATACCGATGCCATCGATGCGGTGATCGACTCGGTGGCCAGACTGCGCGCGTCCCGTTTCGTCGAGGAGGATCCGCGGGATCTCGCCCCGTATGGACTCGAAACTCCCGAGCGGCAACTCATCCTGAGCTTGACCACCGGTGACACCATCAACCGCGTTATCGCTTTCGGTCACTCGGAACATGGCGAGACCTTTGCCACCATTCAAGGCAGCGACACCGTGTTTACCCTACCCCAGAAACGGGTCGAACGCCTGATGAAACCCGTGGCCAATCCCCTCGCCCCGGACACCCCGAAAACCCTGGTGCCGGAGACGCCATGATCCGAGGCCGCGCGAACCTGCCGCGTATCACCATGCCGAAGAGTGCCCCCAACCTCCTCGGCCGCCTCTTCCGGTCACGCGGAATTCATCATCTGACCCATATCCTGTGGCAAGGCGCCAAAGTCCTCGCGGTCCTGGTTTTCCTCGTCTGGACCATCGGCATTCCCGGTCATTGGCTGACACCCTACCTGCAGCCACACGTTGAACCCTATCGAGCCACCGTCGGCCGCATTACCTGGAGCCCACCGCGCGGCGTCGTGCTGCGCGACCTGGCCCTTTACGACGACAACTTCAACAACGCCATCGCCCGCGTGAACGACTGCGCCATCCGTCCATCCTACCGCCAATTACTGCGCGGACAGCCCGTCATCGCGTCGATTCGCTGGTCGGAAGGCACCCTGACCCTTCCGCAACCCGGATCCAACGAAACCGCGCCGTCGAACCATCCACCCTCCCTGCACCAGCTCCGAGGCACCATCATCCCCCGACCCGATACCACCCTGCTTCGGATTGACGCAGCAACCGATCTCGGCACTTCGGTTCGCCTGCAAACCCGCATTCATCACGGCGCATCCGCTTCTCCCCGCGCGTTACCGCTTCCCCGCTGGACGGACTACGCACAACGCATCCAGCACACCGTGTACGAAACGCCCGCCTGGCTGAGCACCATCCGCGAACGCTTCAACGCCATGGAGCATGCTTCACCGCCCTTCCTCGATATCGTTGTCTCCCACGACGCCGTTACAGATCCGACCCGGACCGAAGCCGTCATCCGGTACCAAGCCCCGCCTTTCACCTACTTCGGTGAACCGTTCGATGGCATAACCGTGGATCTCGTCCTGAGCAATTCCAGCCTCCGCGTCGTCGAATGCTCTGTCCACCAGCGCACCAACCGGCTGCTTCTCACCGGATCGCTCTGCACCACCAGCAGAATCTTCGAGGCCCACCTCCACAGCGATCTCTCCGCCACAGCCACCGTACCGTTTCTGCCCCTCCCGTGGCGCGAGAAGGCCGTCGCGTGGGGACTGACCCTCGACGGTGAAATGCGCACCGAAGCCTGGATCGGTCCCGTTCCACTTTCCGATGCCCCGCGCAACTGGGGCGGTTGGTTACGCGTGAACCACGGACGCCTGAATTCCTTCCCGATTGAGCGCGCTTTCATGGCGGTCAAACGCACCTCCGACCAACTCGTCGTGGACAATGTCCGCATCGAAGGCGGCACCGGTGCCGGAAAAGGCTATCTCGAAGGATCCATGCTCACCGATTACCGCGAACGCACGACCGGTGGCGATTGCACGATCGGCCTCGAACTGCGGCAACTCGATGAAGTCCTGCCCCGCGGCCTTCGCCTCGTTTCGCACTTCTTCACCATCGAGGAATCCCCCGTCACGTTCTCCGGCCGCTTTGATGCCCCCCTCGACGACCTCGATCGCATGGTCGTATCCGGCCGTGTAATCGGCACCAACGGACATTTTCGCGGCGTGCCTTTCACCGGGCTGAACGTCGGCCTCGTCTATTCGAACAACCATGTGAACCTCGACCCCTTCCATGTAACCTGCCCCACCGGCGCAGTCACCGGCGTGCTGCTGCTCGACCTGAACCGCGACCACTACGGCGTCGACCTCGAAATCACCACTAACCCCGGACGCGTCGCCCCGATGGGCGGCACCAACCTCGCCCGCCATTTCCAACCCTACCACTTCAGCGATGATATCCTCGTGCGCGCGAAAGGCCTGATAGATGCCCGTGACGACCAGGCCACCGATCTCGCCGTGACCCTCGGCGGACGCGGCATCGGCTACCGCATGTTCACCTTTGACCGCCTGACCGCCCAAGCCCGCCGCACCCCCGGCACCCTCGCCATCAGCAACATCACCGGCACCATCTATGAAGGCCTGATCACCGGCCGCGTGGATGTCGCTCTCACCGATCCCCTGCCCCGCTTTCACGCCGACGTGGTCGCCACCAACATCGCCCTCGACCACCTCATCGCCGCCCTCGCCGGCCAACCCACCAACCGCCACGAAGGACGCGTTCACCTCGCCCTCGACATCTCCGGCGACGTCCCCGAACCCGACGGCTGGCCCGGCCTCGCCGGGACCGGTTCCCTCACCATCCGCGAAGGCCGCCTGCTCCGCATCCCCCTTTTCGGCGGCCTTTCCTCCCTGCTCCAGAAAATCTACCCCGGCCTCGGCTTCAGCGAACAAAACCTGCTCGAGGCAACTCTCCGCTTCGCCGACGGTGCCGTCCATTCCGCCGACCTCCGCCTCGCCGGCAGCATGCTCTCCCTCTCCGCCAAGGGCTCCTATGCCTGGCGCGATGAACTCGATTTCGACATCAAGGTCCACCCCTTCCGCGACGGGTCCATCGCCTCCGTCGTCCGCATCGTCACCCTCCCCCTGACCTACATCCTCGAACTCCGCCTCACCGGCCCCCTGCGCGATCCGCGCTGGAGTGCCGCGAATCTTCCCCTATAGTACCGCCATGCCCATCACCACCCATCACATCCTGACCCTCGAAGTCCGCCGCAAGGACGCCGAAGCCCTCGCCGAAGCCATTGGCACGGAATGGAACACCTCGGTCATCCACCTCGAACGCCCGAACCACGACCGCGCATGGCTGGAGCTCTATTTTGACCAGCCCGGCCAGGCCGAGATTGCCGCCGCCGTGCTCGGCCAACGCCGCGGCGTGCTCGGCCATGGCATCCGCCAGGAAAGCCCGCGCGACTGGCAGACCTTCTGGCGTCACCACTTCCACACCACCCTGGTCGGCGACCACCTGCGCATCGTACCCGTCTGGGAACGAGCCACCGCCGGACGCACCCCGCGCGGACGCAAGACCATCTGGCTCGACCCCGGCCTGAGCTTCGGCACCGGCGAGCACTTCACCACCCGCTTCTGCCTGGAGATGATCGACCGCCTCGTCCCCGCTCGCCCCGGCCGCGCCCGCGTCCGCTCCATGCTCGACATCGGCACCGGCAGCGCCATCCTCGCCATCGCCGCCCGCCTGCTCGGCGCCGAAAACGTCACCGGCTTCGACCACGATGCCATCGCCCTCGAACAAGCCCGCGAAAACGTCGCCCTGAACCGCCTGCGCGGCAAGATCACCCTCGACGTCGCCGACATCACCGAACAACCGCCCAAGGGATCGTTTGACCTCGTTTGCGCCAACGTATATACAACCATCCTTCTGCAGATCGCCCCCGCGGTCTGCGCCTGCAGCGGCCGCTACCTGGTGCTGAGCGGCATCCGCGATCCGGAACTCGATCAGGTGAGCATGGCCTACGCCGCGCAGGGTTTTGACGAGATGGTACGCGACGGCAACGGCGAATGGGGCGGCCTCGCCCTTGTCCGCCGCAAAAAGGAAACGACATGACGG
>CALBHI010000077.1 GCA_937894535.1 uncultured Verrucomicrobiota bacterium | reverse complement strand
TCGGTTGTGAGTTGGAAATAACAGACCCCGCCCGGCGCGAAGAAGTCGTACAAACCCTGTCCCGCCGCAGCGAGGCCCCGTTGCTGGTCCTGAACACCTGCCAACGCCTGGAATGTTTCGGTTCCCCGGTTGACGAAGACCCCCGCTGGCGCATCACCACCCGCTACGACAGCCGCGCCGCCTTCGAGCGCATGGCCCGCATCGCCGCCGGACTGGAAAGCCGCGTGATCGGCGAACTCGAAGTGCTCGGCCAGGTCCGCACCGCCTATAAACTGTTCCGCGAAACCACCGGCGGTCAGGCCAAGATCCTCGACCGCATTTTCCAGGACGCCCTCGCCCTCGGCCGCGAAGCCCGCCGCATCAGCGAAGTGGACCGCAACCTGACCTCGCTGAGCGCCCTCGCCGCCACCACCCTGATGGAACACATCCCCGCCACCGCGCCCGTCGCCGTGGTCGGGGCCGGCTCCCTCGCCAGCTCCGCCGCCCGCTACCTGAACAAACGCGGCAACCACCCGGTCCGCATCACCAGCCGTTGCCCCGACAACGCCTTCGTGCTCGCCCTCGAACTCGGCGGCTTCAGCACCGGCCTCGACAACATCGGCCACCTGTTCACCGGCGTCACCGGCATCATCTCCGCCACCGCCGCCCCCCATGCCCTGATCTTCCCGAAACACCTCGAACACGCCGCCCGGCCCCTGACCATCATCGACCTCGGCGAACCCGCCGACTGCGACGACGACGTGAAATCCCTGCCCGGCGTCACCTACATCTCGCTGCTCGATATCGAACGCAAGGCCCATATCAACACCGAAGACCGGGTCCGCCGCGCCAACATCGCCGCCCAGGTCATCCGGGATGGAGCGCTGGCGTGGACCGCCCGAAGCTAGTCATCGCCGCGCGCGAAAGTCCTCTCGCCATCGCCCAGGTGTACGAAGCGCTCGACGCCCTGCGGCCAGTCCTCCCCGAGGCGACCCAGCTCGCGATTGAAACCTGCACCACCCCCGGCGACCGCGACCTCACCACGTCCCTAGCCGACCCGAAACTCGCCACCGACTTCTTTACCCGCGACCTCGATCAACGCCTGCTCGCCGGCACCGCCGACCTGACCATCCATTCCGCCAAGGACCTCCCGAACCCGCTGCCCCCCGGCCTCGCCCTCGCCGCCCTGTTACCCGCCCGCGACATCCGCGACGCCCTCGTCCTTCGCCCCGGCCTCGCCTTCGACCAGGTCCGCACCGTCGGATCCAGCAGCCCGAAACGCAACGAGGAACTCGCCCGCCTGTTCCCCTCCTGGGAATTGAAACCGATCCGCGGCACCATCCAGGCCCGCCTCGCCCAACTCGATGCCGGCACCTACGACGCCGTGGTCATCGCCGCCTGCGCCCTCGAACGCCTCCACCTCGCCGGCCGCATCGAACGGTACCTCCCGTGGGACCCCACCCCGAACCAGGGCCGCCTCGCCCTCGTCGTGCGCGAAGGCGACAAGGACCTGCGCGACGCGTTGCGGAAGATCGATGTCCGCGAACACACCGGACTCGTCGTCCTGCTCGGCTGCCCCGCCGACTTCGCCCTGATCCCACAACGCGCCCTGCACTACCTGAAGTACGCCGATGTGGTCGTCCATGACCGGCTGATCCCCGACGAGGTGACCGCGCTGATCCGCGGCAAATCCATCCCCGTCGGTAAAACCGGCGGCGCTCCCTCGACCCCGCAATCCGACATCCACCGCCACCTGCTCCACCAGGCCGAACAAGGTAAACTCGTCGTCCGCCTGCATGGCGGTGACCCCGGCATCTACGGCCGCCTGAACGAGGAACTCGACTTCCTCTCCGCCTGGAACCTGCGCGTGGACATCGTCCCCTCCGTTACCGCCGCTCAGGTCGCCGCCGCCCACGCCGGCGCTCCGCTCACCCACCGCGGCGAAGGCCACCGCCTCACCCTGATCTCCGGCAATCCGCCCGGCGGCGCACCCGCCCCCGCCATCCCCGGTCCCGAGATCGGCAACCTCGCCGTGTACATGGGCGTCGGCAATGCCGCCACCCTGCAAACCCGCTTCCGCAATGCCGGTTGGCCACCCAACGCCCCGGTCATCGTCGGCGAACGCCTCGGCCACCCCGATGAACGGATCCGCCATAGCGCCCTCGCCGACCTCGGTACGCTGGACCTCCAATCACCCGCCGTGTTCATCGTCGGCGCCAAACACCACCCGATCGAACACCGACTGCTCTTCACCGGCACCGACCCCGAACACTTCCTGAAATACGGACCGCTGCTCCACTGGCCGATGATCGAACTCAAGCCGATCGACCTCGCCACCCGCGCCGACCTTCTCCGCCGTCACCTCCCGCAGGTGCGCGGCCTGATCTTCCCATCGCGCTATGCCGTGCACGCCGTCGTCGAAGCCCTGCTCGAACTCGGCGACACCCGCCTCCTCGCCGGTAAACGCCTGCTCGCCGTCGGACCCTCCACCCAGGAGGAACTCGCCCGTTTCGGGCTCAAGGCCGACGCTTCCGCCCCCAACCTTGGCGGCATCGAATCTCTGGTCAAGGAACTCGACCCCGCCGACCGCGGCGCGTACCTCTATCCGTGCTCGAACGAATCGCCCAAATCCGACCGCGTCGCCCGCATGCGCGACTTCGGCATCGACCTGCGCCCCGAGGAATTCTACCGCAACCAACCCACCGAGATCCGCCCCCTGCCGCGCCTCGCCTTCTCCCGCGTCCTCTTCACCAGCAGCAGCACCGTCCACGCCTACTTCGCCCGCTACCCGGACGAACAACACGCCCCCCGCACCTGGATCGCCGTCGGCCCCTCCACCCTCAAAGCCCTGCAACAGCGCAACCTCGCCGCGCAACTGCTCGGCTGATCGCCCCGCCGTGGAACCGGCTCACCCTCCAGGTGGGCCACCGCAATTGACGTGGCGATGCGGTGATGTTATGATGCTGTGATGCGCACCACCATCACCCTGGATGATGACATTGCCCGTGTGGCCAAAAACCTGGCTACCGAGCAGAACAAGACGCTGGGCGAAGTTATTTCGCAACTCGCTCGCAAAGGACTGACCTCCGGCACGCCTTATGTGCGCTCCCGGAAAGGACACCTGCCTACGTTTCACGTCCGTGACGACAGCCCCCCGGTCACCTTGTCGGATCTCAAGCGGGCCGAGGATGACGTGTGACCACCTACCTGCTCGACACCAACGTGTTGATCGCCATGGCCTGGCCCGTGCACGTCCATCACCAGGCAACCAGGCGTTGGTTTGATCGATACGGCGCCTCGGCGTGGGCAACCTGCCCGATCACCCAGTCGGGGTTCGTGCGGATATCCTCCCATCCCGGCGTTTTCCGCGATGCCGTTCGCCCGGAGATCGCCCTTGCCCTGCTGAAGGAAATGGTCACGCATCCCGGTCATCGCTTCTGGACCGACGACCTCACGATGGCGGATACATCCTTTCAATTTCCCTCCTTGTTGACCGGACACCGCCAAATCACCGATGCCTACCTGCTCTCCCTGGCGATCCGCAACAAAGGAACGCTAGCGACCTGGGACCAAGCCATCAAACCCCTGGATCCATCGTCACGCCACGTCTGCCTGATCGGATAATCCCCATGCGCAAACCCCTCAACATCCTCTTCGTCTGCGGCCGCAACAACCGGCGCAGCCCGACCGCCGAGCAAATTTTCCTGCACGACCGCCGCATGAACGTGCGCGCCGGCGGCATCGCCGATACCAGCCGCCGCCGCGTCACCGAGGCCGACATGCTCTGGGCCGACCTGATCCTCTGCATGGAACGCAAACACGTCAAACGCCTCCAGGCCCAGTTCAGCAACGTCGACTACCGCGCCTCCATCGAAAACCTCGACATCTCCGACGAGTACACCTTCATGAACAAGGACCTCATCGAACTCCTCCACACCGCGGTCAATGCCGCCCTCGAGGAATACTACGAGGACCTCGCGAACTCCGACGCCTGATCACCCCCGCACGCGGGCACCACCGCAAACGCCCCCCGGAGCTTTGGCCGCACACCGGGTTTACCCGCCGGAGGCGCGGCTTGCCCGCCGGAGGCGCGGCTTGCCCGCCGGAGGCGCGGTTTACCCGTCTCCGGCGCGGGGTGGATTGACCGCTGCGCACGTACCCATTGTCGCACCCCTTCATCGTCAACGCTGTCGAATCCGACAAAGCTCACGACCACGAAACCGAATACCGGATTGCTCACCGGCTCCACAAGGCGCTCATCATACATGCATACCGATACAGAAAACGCGCGGATGATGATCCCCGCCTTTATCGGCGAGCATCGCGAGACGATGCGTGACCACCTGGATTCTTCAGGCAATTCCGTTGCGCTGTAAGCGGAACGGAATTAGCAGCGCGATGCTTGGATTTGACCTGATTTCAAGGCGGAGCAGCAGGGGCTGGACTCTTGTCCGCCCCTGCTGCTCCAACGCAGAAAGCGGGGTAAATCCAACCGTCGCGCTGCGGCCTGAAGAATCCAGGTATCATCCAACCCATCACAGCAAACGATGCAACCACGGGCATCAGGCAAACATCCCGAATCGCGTATCCCGCCAGGACCAAGGAACAGCACCCCGCATCGCTTCCCGGTCCCGCTCGCAGCCTCTTCTCTGCGCTCTCTGCGCCTCTGTGTTCCCTCTGCCCTACACTCACACCAACCTCACTTGCATCATCGCCCCGTTCCGGTAAGCTACTCCCGTGAACACGCGCTCCATCATCGCCCCGGCCCTCCTCGTCCTGATCGCCCTCATCTCGGGCGGCTGCGCCTCGATGCGTGACGCCGCCGTGCGTGACATGGCCGGCTCCATGGCCGACGCGGCCGCCATGTCGTTCGCCACCGAAAACGACCCCGCCCTCGCCGCCGAAGCCATGCCGTTTGCCCTGAAGTCCCTCGACCTGCTCGCCCTCCAGCAACCCAAGAACCCCGACATCCTGCTCGCCGCCGCCCGCGCCTACGTCCAGTACAGCCACGCCTTCCTCGATTGGGAAGCCCGCAAGATCGAGGACGAGGATCCCGCCCGCGCTGCCGCCCTCCGCACCCGTGCCGCGAACCTGTTCCGCCGCGCCCGCAACTACGCCGCCGACGCCCTGACCCTCCGCCACCCGCACTTGCTGAAACGGCTGCCCGAACATCCCCACGCCGCCCTCGATGCCTGCGACGCCAGCGACGTTCCCGCCCTGACCTGGTACGGCATCGCCTGGGCCTCCCTGATCGCCGCGAACCCGTCGGATATGCAGGAGGTCGCCCGCCTACCCGTCGTCGAGGCCGTGATGCGCCACGCCTATGCCCTCGACCCCGATGCCGAGGACGGCACCCTCCACGAATTTTTCATCGCCTTCGACGGCAGCCGCAGCCCGGCCATGGGCGGCGATCCCGCCCGCGCCGAAGCCGCCTTCGACCGCGCCGTGAAGCTCACCCGCGGCGCTTCCGCTTCCCCCTACGTCACCCTCGCCACCACCGTGGCCATCCAGCAACAGGACGCCACCCGCTTCCGCGCGTTGATGAACCAAGCCCTCACCGTCGATCCCGACGTCATCCCGCACCTCCGCCTCGCCAACGCCATCGCCCGCGACAAGGCCTCCTGGTACCTCGCCCGCATCGATGACTTTATCCTTTCCGACGAAGCGACCACGCCATGAAACACCTACTCCTGATCGCCACCACCCTGCTCGCCACCGCCCTCGCCACCCCGGCGCAAACCATCAAACTCGGATCCCTCGCCCCCGAAGGCACGCCCTACCACCAGGCCCTGCTCGACATCGCCCAGGCGTGGAAAACCATCAGCGGCGGCAAGGTCCAACTTCGCATCTACCCCGGCGGCGTGGTCGGCGACGACGCCGACATGATCCGCAAGATGCGCATCGGCCAACTGAACGGCGCCGCCCTGTCCTCGATGAGCACGATCTCCATCGTACCCGATGTCGAAGCCCTGTCTTTCCCCACCATGATCCGCACCGACGAGGAATTCGACCACGTGCTCACCGAAGTCGCCCCCGACCTCGAGCGGCAATTCAACGAGAAAGGTTTCACCGTGGTCTGCTGGACCCTCGCCGGCTGGGTCCGCTTTTTCGCCCGCGAACCGGTCATCGCACCCGCCGACCTCAAACGCCAAAAACAATTCTTCTGGGGCTCCGATGCCGCTTACCTCGACCTGCTGAAGTCCAGCGGTTTCCAACCCGTTCCGCTTCCCGTCGGTGAATTGCTGCCCGCCCTGCAAAGCGGGCTCGTCGACGCTTTCGCCGCCCCGCCCACCGTCGCCCTCGCCTTCCAATGGCACAGCCGCACCCCGCACATGACCGACATGGCCTGGCAACCGCTGCCCGGCTGCGTGCTGATCGACAACCGCACCTGGAACAAACTCCCCGAAGCCCAACGCGCCGAGATGCTCGCCGCCTCCCGCGCCATCGCCACCGACCTGCTCCGCAAGAGCCGCGCCCTCGAAGCCGACGCCATCGCCGCCATGACCGCGCAAGGCCTGACCGCCCACGCCGTGCCCGACGCCGTGCGCGAGGAATGGATCGCCTTCGTGCGGGAGCAAGGGTACCCACGCTTCATCGGACCACGCTTTTCAACCGCCATCGCCGAACGCATCCAGTCCGCCGTCGCCCCGTTGCGCGCCGCCGCACCATGACCACGCGCGATCCAGCGCCGGTCGCCCTTACCGCCGCCGGGAAACCGTTCCGCGCCGCGTTCCTCGAAGATGCGGTCATCGCCATGACCCTGCTCGGCATGGCCCTGCTGCCGGTCATCGAATCGATGGGACGCACGTTTTTCAACACCGGCATCCCCGGCGCCACTCACTTCCTGCGCCATGGCACACTGCTCCTCGGGTTCGTGGCCGCCGTCGCCGCCACCCGCGATGACCGGAACCTGAAGATCTCCGCCCTCGACCTGCTGCTGCCCGAGCATTGGAAGCGACCCGCCGACCGTTTCGCCGCCTTCATCACCATCATGGCCTGCACCGCACTTGGCTGGGCCGGCCTGCTGCTGGTCATCGCCGAAGCACCCGCCGCGCCTGAAGCCTGGCGCGCCGGGATCCCCGAACAATTCCTGTCCTTCTGGGAGGACCGCCTGCTGTTCACCGAAGGCAACACCGAACGCATCGGCGACCTGATCCCGGTGTGGATGGCCGAAGCGCTGATGCCCCTCGGCTTTCTCGGCATCATCCTCCGCATCACCCAGCGCGAAGCCGCCACCTGGCCGGGCCGCCTCGCCCTGCTCGCCGCCGTGCCCGCCACGTGGCTGTTGTCCCTCGCCCCGCCCGAACTGATCGGCTCGTTGCTCGTTCCCGGCATCCTCGTCTTGCTCGCCGCCGCCGCCCTCGGCCTGCCCATCTTCGCCCTGCTCGGCGCCATCGCTGCCCTGTTGTTCTGGCGCGACGGCGTGACCACCGCGGCCATCCCGGCTGAAACCTACCGGATCGTCACCTCGGAAATTTTCCCCGCCATCCCCATCTTCACCCTGATCGGTTTCATCCTGTCCGAAAGCAGCGCGAGCCGCCGCCTTGAGCAACTCTTCGTCGCCTGGTTTGGCTGGATGCCCGGCGGCATCGCCGTCGCCGCCACCCTGCTCTGCGCCTTCTTCACCACCTTCACCGGCGCGTCCGGAGCCACCATCCTCGCCCTCGGCGCCCTGCTGCTGCCCATCCTGACCCACCGCGGCTTCAGCGAATCCTTCTCGGTCGGCCTGCTCACCTCCACCGGCTCGATCGGCCTGCTGCTCCCGCCGAGCCTCGTCGTCATTCTCTTCGCTGTCGTCGCGCAGGTGCCGATGGTTGATGTTTTCCGCGCCGCCATCGTGCCCGGCCTGCTGATGATCCTGCCGGTGGTGGTCTGGTGCGTGTGGGTGGCCCGGCGTGACCGCATCCGGCGCGACCCCTTTGCCTGGCCCGCCGCCTGGCGCGCCCTGCGCGGCGCGGCTGGGGAGTTGACCATCCCCGTCGTCGTGCTTGGCCTGATCTTCGCCGGCTGGAGCACCCCGGTCGAAGCCGCCGCCTTCGGTGCGGTGTACGCGCTGTTCATCGAAGCGGTGATCCACCGTGACCTCGGACCGCGCGACCTGTACCGCCTGCTCGTGCGCGGCGGCATCATGGTCGGCAGCATCCTTATCGTGCTCGGCGTGGCCATGGGCCTGACCAGTTACCTGATCGATGCCGGCATCCCCCAACAAGCCGCCGACTGGGTGCGCACCCACGTGAGTTCACGGATCGTATTCCTGATCGTATTGAACATCGCCCTGCTGCTGGTCGGGTGCCTGATGGACATCTTCTCCGCGCTCATCGTGGTCGTGCCGCTGCTGCTGCCCATCGCCGCGGTGTTCGGCATCGATCCCATCCACCTCGGCATCATCGTGCTCGCCAACCTCCAGCTCGGTTACCTCACCCCGCCGGTCGGCATGAACCTCTTCCTCGCCTCGGTCCGCTTCAACCGCCCCCTGCTCCGCGTCGCCCGCGAAACCTTCCCCTTCCTCCTCCTCAACGCCCTCGCCGTCCTGCTCATCACCTTCCTCCCCGCCCTGACCCTCTGGGCCATCGAACGCTGATCGCCCCCACCGCGGAGGAATTCGTTCCGGACGCGACAAAACCCCTCATGATAAATCCCCACGCCCCTTCACCTCTGCGCCCTTAGCGTTCTCCGCGGTCAACCCCTACCATCATAACACGCTCCATCCGCGGTTCATTCCCTACGCTTCATACATGCCATCCTACCCTCCAATTTCCTGTGCGGTTCCTCCATAGCGCTTGTCGCAACCTACGATCACCCCTTATGCTATAGGGTATTCGAATGCCATGCGTAGCCGGTCATAAACAATGAACATCAAAGATGAGTTGTTTCGCCTGATTCGTGCGCTGGATGTTGCCGGCATTCCCTACGCCCTGTGCGGAGGTTTGGCCATGGCCGTTCATGGATGGCCACGATCAACCATGGACATTGACATGATGGTCTTGCCCGCGCATCTGGATCAGGTCCGTCACATCGCGCGTGATCGGGGGTTCAGCCACGAACCGGGCTCGATGTCCCTGAGCCAGGGCACCATCACCCTCGTTCGACTGGTTAAACTCAGCGAACAGGATGTCCTGCCCCTCGATTTGATTCTGGCTGGCCCCGGCATGGAGGAGGTCTGGACCTCACGGGAAACACTATCGACGCAAGACGGCCCCCTTACGGTAATCTCGCGCCAAGGACTCATCGCCATGAAGCGTCGTCGCGGATCGGGTGTGGACCTGGATGACATCGACAAGCTGGAGGCCCCGGATGCCTGACGTTGATATGTCACCACACGCCGTATCCCGGCGCCTGCAACACGTGAGCGACCTTCGCGATGTGTGCCTACTGCTCGCCGGCCCGCGCCTTAAAAAACCGTGGGGCGCCATACGCCCGGACTACCAACGGCCTGCCGCGCATGAACCGCGCACCAGCTACGACGGTCAAGGCCCGGAACATCCAAAACGCGGACTATAAGCTGAGCTGATGGAGCCGCGGAGGGATTCGTTCCGCACGCGACAAAACCCCTCGTTATACCCCCCCACGCCCCTTCACCTCTGCGCCCTCTGCGTTCTCCTCGGTTCACCCCTCCCCGTAACGTCGCGCCACCTCCGCACCATCCAATGGCCCATCATCCCCATCCGCGCGATCCGCGGTTCATTACCCCTCGTTGTCGTTAACATCGCCGCTAACCTTGTCGAACCCGACCATCCGCGGTTCATTCCTTCCGCATCGCCGATTTTCTGTAAGGAATTTTCCCCGCCTCCGGTTCATGTACGTGCACGTTGCACACCTAACCTACAACCCAGGAGAACAGCCATGCGTACATTCCTCACTGCCACCGTTGCCCTCAGCCTGCTCGCTGCATCGCCTGCGGTGCATGCCTACGAAGCCGCCGCCGAAGCCGAAACCAAAGCCACCCCGGACATCGTTGACACCGCGATCGCCGCCGGTTCGTTCGGCACGCTGGTCGCCGCCGTCCAGGCCGCCGGCCTCGTTGACACGCTCAAGGGAGAAGGCCCGTTCACCGTCTTCGCCCCGACCGATGAGGCGTTTGCCAAGCTGCCGGAAGGCACGGTCGAGAACCTGTTGAAGCCGGAGAACCTGGCCCAACTGCAAGCGATCCTGACCTACCACGTTGTCGCCGGCAAAGTCATGGCCGCCGATGTCGTCAAACTCACCTCCGCCGACACCGTGCAGGGCAAGGCCGTCACCATCGCCGTCAGCGACGACGGTGTGACCATCAACGATGCGAAGGTCATCAAGACCGACATCGAGACCAGCAACGGCGTCATCCACGTCATCGACACCGTCATCCTCCCGCCCGCCGACTAACCGGCCCGCGAAGGATTGTTTACTCGAGCGGATGGGCCACCCGGCCCATCCGCTTTTTTTATTTCGTCGATGCGTCCGGCGGGACACCGGCCACTTCCTTCCCGCACGGCAAAACCATTCAACGTGTATCATCGCCGGGTTCATCCCGGCTTGAAAACACTCCGACCCTACGATTCCTTAAATTGGTCTAGCCCACAACACGCGCCCTGTCCCTGATGAACACCATCCGTGGGTCGCCCTTGGCATCCGTGGGACCATGAAGCATAGCCTGTCCCTTATGCGTGTCCCTGATGGGATGCGGCGCAGCCGGACCGGCCTCGTTACCAGATAAATCCGCCGCGAACGACCCGCCGTCCGGTATGTGCCACCGCGCACAGCAGGCGTGCCTTCTCCCTCGACAGGACGTTCGCGCGCAGGACCTCGCGCCCACAGGCCATGACCACCGAGAACCACCTCCACGTGCCGTGCGTCCAGGATTCCGACAAGCTGTGCTGCCCCCGGTTGCGCCGGTACAACACCTCGGGCACCCGCACCCACGCGCCGAGCAACGCCATGTGGAACAACCACACCCAATCCGCGCCGAACTCACCGGCCAGATGCTTCCACAATCCACCGAACGAACGGGCCGCCTCCGCACGAAACAATCCGCGGTACGGAATGCACCATCCGGACGTGGGCTGATCCAACCACCGGATCGCCCGCCGCACCCGATCCGCTTCACCCTCCACCTCGCGGTACAGTTGCACCTCGCGGAACGTTCCGTTTTCGTAACAATCAAGGTCGCTGAAGGCGAGGACCGCGGCCGGATGGCTGTTCAGCGCGGCCACCAGCTTCTCCACATACGTTGGCGCCAGCTCGTCGTCGTGCGGCATGAAGAAGAAACAATCACCCTCCGCCTTGGCCAGCAGTGCGTTGATGTTGCCGACCCAACCCCGTCGCCGCGGTTGCCGGATCACCCGGATCCGCGGATCAGCCAGCGAGGCGGCCAGCAACTGCACCGGCGTCGTGTCGGTCGAGGCATCGTCGGAAATCAGGATGCGCAGGTTCGGATAGGTTTGCGCCTGCAGCGAGCGCAGCGTGGCCGTCAACCGGTCGCCCGAGTTGCAGGTCGCCAGCAAGGCCACGACCCGCGGCAAGGTTGCCGTCATGACGATACCCCGGCCATGACCGCGTCTGCCGCCTCGACGGCAAACCGCGGGGCGCTGGTGTATTTTCCGGTACTGACACTGTGATAGCCATCGAACGACCTCACCCCGACCCGCGTGCGGTTGTGCAGGCCGCTGGCGGCGTCATCGACATCGGTGGTTCCGTACGCGCAGATGACCCCGGCATCCACCTGGTAGGGTTTGACCTCCGCGATCCCGGGATACCATGCATCGATGGCGTTGATGATGTCCCGGGCGATCTCATCCGCAACGCCCGCACGGACCTTGCCGGTCGCCGCATCACTCCACGCCGCCGGTGGCTGCAGGTCATGGCTCCACCCCTTCATCGCCACCGGATACCACGACAGGTACACCGTGCCATCCGGCCGGATGACCACATCGCCGTACCGGCCGATCACCATGGTCACCGACGGGCGTGATTGAAGATGCGGCGGAAGATGGGCCAGCACCCGGTATTTCAGCCGGTGTAGCACGCCCGGCTCCGGCTCGATGCCCAACGATTGATCAATGGCCTGCCGGCTGGCCCACGTCGCATTGACCACCTGCTCCGCCTCCCACGTCCACACCCCGGCCTCACCTTCGCCCTCCACCCGGAACCCGTGGGCACAACGATGGACCGCACGCACGGCATGCGACGGCATGAACTCGATCTGGGGATGGTTCGCCACCGCCCTCCGCAGCAGCTCGGCGACCTCCAGCGTATTCATGGCCCGTTCCTCGGTGGCGAATCCACCGAGCAGACGGGAGGTCCGGTAATGCTGCGCCAGCACATCGTCCGGAAGACGATGAACCAGGCGATCGGGACGCAACCCGAGGTAGTTCAGCGTGCGATCCGCGGCCAGCATCTGCCGGCAGGTGCTCTCGACCTGGTGGTAATGCTGCTCAAGTTCATCTGGCGTCAGCAACGAATCGTCGGCCACCAGGTAGTGGAACGGGGTTGAGGGTTGCAGGCGCTGCACCGCCTCGCCCAGCCACCGCGAGAGCAGCGGGAAAAAGTGGAGCGCGCCGCGCAGCATCAGGTCCGCGGTGTGGCCCTCCGGATCATGGGCATAGACCAGCCCGAGGTGGATTTTCCCCTCGTTGCGCACACTGGTCCGGTTGATCGGCAGACCATCCTGCTCCACCAACCGGACCCGGCAACCGCGCCGCGCAAGCTCCAGGGCCACACACGTGCCCTGCATCCCCGCACCCAGCACCGTTATGGGTAAACGTGACCGCATACCCCACAATCTGCGTCTACCATCCTCCCGGATCAACCCCTTTGTCAGCGCGTCCCGCCGAACCGGATAGGGTTTAGCTCACGTCCGATGATTGATCCATCAATTCTTGATCGAAAAGACACGCATTTCATGGGAGTCTAGCCTCCGCAGAAACGCCATGAACACGCCCAGGTCTTGGCAAGATGCCCAAGGAGAGGACTGATCACGATGACACGGCACAAAGCTCAGGCTCAGCGGTTTGCCCACCGGTTGCTCGAAACGCGCAATACCACGCAAATCCAGGACCAGCTGCAGCCGGATCACGCCACGTTACCGCCCCGCGTGCAGAACTCCAGCCGTACCGATCATGCATCCGTCATGCAACGGTGGAATCTGATCAACAAACCTGATGCGGCAGCCATCCTGACCGGACAAGCTGCATCCCAGCTTTCATCGTATGACCGCCATATCGAAAACCTGCTGGGTGAACTTCGCGTACCGATCGGACTTGCCGGACCACTCCGCGTCAATGGCTTGTTTGCCAAGGGTGATTTCCATATCCCCATGGCGACCACTGAAGCGGCGCTGGTCGCGTCATACAACCGCGGATGCCAGGCGATCTCCCGGGCTGGTGGAGCCTCTTCCATCATGCTCGCCGAAGGTGTCTCCCGAAGTCCCGGCTTCGTGTTCACCCGCGCCGTCGATGCCGCGCAGTTCGCCCTATGGGTCATGGAGCAGCAGGAGAAACTGGTGGAGGTGGCGGCCACGACCACCCGCCACGGCCGACTGGAAGACATCAGCTTTACCGTGGAGGGAAACCACCTGTACCTTCACCTGAGCTATTTCACCGGCGATGCCGCCGGCCAGAATATGGTGACCCTGGCCACGCAAGCTGTATGCGACTACGTGGTTCAAGCTGCACCCATCAAACCGTTGCGCCACTTTGTCGAAGCCAACATGTCCGGCGATAAAAAGGCGAGCATGCTTTCGTTCATGGGTGTCCGGGGTAAAAAGGTATGCGCCGAAATAGTCCTGGCTCCCGAAATCGTCACCTCCGTTCTCCGCACCTCACCCGGGAACATGGCGGAGTATGCCCTGCTTTCCGCCTTTGGAGGCGTGATGAGCGGAACGATTGGCGTTCAAGGTCATTATGCCAACGGACTCGCCGCCTTGTTTTTGGCCACCGGACAGGATGTCGCTTGTATTTCAGAGGCATCCGTTGGCGTCACCCGCATGAACGTGTCGGAAAACGGTGGATTGTACGCCAGTGTCACCTTGCCGAACCTGATCGTTGGCACGGTGGGAGGTGGCACCAGCCTGCCTTCCCAGGCCGCCTGCCTCGACATCATGAACCTCCGGGGTAACGGAAAGGCGGGGGCGTTTGCCGAAGTATGCGCTGCACTCTGCCTCGCCGGTGAACTTTCCATTATCGCCGCCTTAAGCGCCGGCCACTTTGCCCGCGCACACGGCAAACTGGCCCGGGGCACCACGGAAGGTACGGCTACACCATCGGCAACGAAATCATGAAATCACAGCACATCGATGATCCACGAGGTCCACTTCGTTTCTGGGTCTACCAGCGTGAACGTTTCCCGCTGGTCGCCCACGGACCGCTGATCGCCTGCTTCAGTTTTTGCGCCATCAGTTATTCCGCCCAGTTGCGCGGAGGCCATCCCGGGTGGTTCCCTTTCCTCGTCGCCTTCTCAAGTTGCCTGATTTCCTTCCTGCATTTGAGGATCGCCGATGAATTCAAGGATATTGACGAGGATCGCACCTACCGCCCGTATCGCCCGGTTCCCCGCGGACTGGTCAACTTGCGTGAACTGGGTTGGATTTGGGTAGCCACGGGCCTG
This sequence comes from uncultured Verrucomicrobiota bacterium, assembly GCA_937894535.1. GTDB lineage: Bacteria > Verrucomicrobiota > Kiritimatiellia > CAIVKH01 > CAIVKH01 > CALMUP01. Next base: position 2,641 of record CALBHI010000077.1, on the reverse strand, counting down.
ATCCAACTCGCGTTGGCAGTGATGCTGGATCACTGGCTAGTCGCCATCTTGCTGACCACCTGGCTCTACCTCGCCCTGATGACACGCGAGTTTTTTGCCCGCGACTGGCTGAAAGCGCGACCGATCATCTACATGACCTCCCACATGTTCATCATGCCGTTGGTTGATTTCTATGCGACCTCGTGCGACTGGATGCCGACGGGCCAAGGCATCCCCCCCGGCTTGTTCTGGTTCCTCATCGTCAGTTACTTCAATGGCATCACCCTCGAGATCGGCCGCAAGATTCGCGCCCCTCAGGACGAAGAGCACGGCGTTGAAACCTACAGCGGCTTGTGGGGGCGAACCACCGCAGTTCTTGTATGGTGGTCTGCCATGGCCGCGACGGCCGTGGCGGCTACCTTGGCGGCTCAGGCCATCCACATGACCCGGCCCGCCGGCGCCATCTATGCTGGAACCCTGCTAATCGCGGGATTGTCCGGCTTGCGGTTCATGAAAACTCCCGCAACGACCCGGGCACGCAGATTGGAAACCCTATCCGGGATTTGGACCATGATCCTGTACCTGACCCTTGGCGTCGCCCCGCTGATCATCGACCGGCTATCACCATGACGCGACCTTCACACATCGTTCATCACGCCAGTCCCGACGGAGATCGGCAGCCGCTCGGGGGCAAGGCGAGATCCCTGTGGATGCTAGGCCAAGCCGGGTTTCCCGTTCCTCCCTGGTTGGCCCTGCTACCGCCGGACGGGGATGACATCACCGTACCGCCATCGACCGCGAGTGAGCTGATCACCCAGCTACATCGGCTTGATGCCTCGATGACCCGTTGGGCCGTGCGCTCGTCAGCAGCGGAAGAGGATGACGCACAGCATTCGTTCGCCGGTCAACTCGACAGCTTTCTCCAAGTTCCAACCGACGAGGTGGCCGCTCGCATAGCCGATGTCCGCGCATCGGGATATTCGGAACGGATCATGGCATACCGACGGGAACGCGGCTTGACCGGCTCGCCCGCCTGCCCGACCGTCATCGTGCAGGCCATGGTACCCGCCGACATCGCCGGCGTTGCGTTCAGCGCCGATGTGGTGACCGGCCGCTGGGATATCGCCGTGGTCGGCGCGGTTCGAGGTCTTGGCGATTCCCTCGTTTCCGGCGCATCCGACGCCGACACTTACCGTATTAATGAGCAGGGAGCCATTACCGAGCGCCAACTTGCCGCCGAGAGCGGTCCTTTGCTGAACGACCGGCAAATCGAACGTATCGCCGCACTCGTGCGCGCTGCGGCCGCATGGTACGGCCGACCCCAGGACATCGAATGGGCCATGGCCGGAGATACCCTGTTCGTGCTGCAATCACGCCCGATCACCACCCTGGACCAGGTTCCCGACCCCCGCGGAACGCGAATGATCTGGGACAACAGCAACATCGCCGAGAGTTATTGCGGGGTGACAACCCCTCTAACGTATAGCTATGCCCGGTACATCTACGAGGAAGTGTATTGGCAATTCTGCCGCATGCTCGGCGTGTCGGAAAAGAAGCTGATGGACCATGCCGATATCTTCGGACGCATGCTGGGTCTTGTGCGCGGCCGCATCTATTACAGCATGCTGGATTGGTACCGTGCCCTTGCCCTGCTGCCGGGATTCACCTTCAACCGCCGTTTCATGGAGCAAATGATGGGGGTGAAGGAAAAGCTTCCCGACGACCTGGCCCGGCAATTCGAACAGGCCGGCGCCATGGCCAGGATCAGTGACCTGCTGCACCTGTTCTCCACCGTGTTGGGCATTCTTGCGGCACGCCGGAAACTCCCCCGTATCAAGCGGGATTTCAGCGAGCGCCTGAACCGCGCCCTGTGTGTACCCGCCAAGGAACTGAGCGCCCTTCGATTGGATGAGTTGGCCGCGCGTTACCGTGACCTGGAGCGTCAACTGCTGGTGCGGTGGGATGCCCCGATGGTCAATGATTTCCTGGCCATGATCTACTTCGGCGTTTTGCGATCTCTCTGCGCCAAATGGCTTGGTTCGGAATACCTGGCGAATGACCTCGTCGGCGGATCGGGCGGAATGATCAGCACTGAACCGGCCCGGAGGGTCGAAGAAATGGCGGCGGCGGCACGACAGAAGCCCGAACTTGCACGGGTGTTGTGCGAGGCACCAACGCACGATGCGCTTTCCGCCATCCGGTCCGATCCGACACTCGGCAACCTGTTCGATTCGTACCTGGATACCTTTGGTGACCGTTGCTTGGAGGAACTGAAGCTCGAAAGCCTGAACCTCCGCGACGACCCCGAACAGTTGGTACGCTCCATTGGACGCCTCGCCAGCCACCCCCCCATCCCTCCGCGTGCGCGGTACGATGCCCGCGAAAAGGCCGAGGCGCTCCTGCGGAAAACCTTGGCCCGGTCGTTCATCCGCAGCATCATCCTGCTGCATGTACTTGATCGCACCCGCCGGTATGTGCGCGACCGGGAAAACCTCCGGCTCGACCGGACGCGGCTTTTCGCATACGTACGCACCATCTTTACCGAGATCGGACGCCGCCTGTGGGCGATGAATCAACTCCATGATGCCCGCGACATTTTTTACCTGACGGTTCCGGAAATCCTGGGCTTCATCGAAGGCACGGCCGCTTCAACGGATTTTCC
>CALBHI010000076.1 GCA_937894535.1 uncultured Verrucomicrobiota bacterium | reverse complement strand
CGGCTCATGCGGATGCACTTGGCGTAGCAGCCGCCTTCGAAGTTGAAGACGCCGGCATCGCTCCATCCATGCTCGTCGTCACCGATCAACCCCCGGTCCGGATCGGCCGACAAGGTCGTCTTGCCGGTGCCGCTTAGTCCGAAGAACAGCGCGACATCCCCGGCACGGCCGACATTGGCGGAGCAATGCATGGGGAAAATCCCCTGCGCCGGCAGGGTGAAATTGAGCACGCTGAAAATGCTTTTCTTGATTTCACCCGCATACTCCGTGCCGCCGATCAACACCGTCCGCGACGCGAAATCCAGCGCGATGAACGCCTCGCTGTTGGTGCGGTGGCGGTCCGGATCGGCGCGGAAACGCGCGGCATTAAGGACCGTCCATGCCGGGGCATGGACGGCGAGTTGCTCCGGTGTGGCCCGGCGGAACAATTGCCGGACAAACAGGCTGTGCCAGGCAAACTCCGTCACGACGCGAATGGGCAGGGTGTAACGCGGATCGGCACCGGCAAAACCGTCAAAGACGAAGAGGTCGCGCGCGCCAAGGTAGTCGAGCACATCGGCGCGCAGCGCCTCGAAGACCTGCGGGGTCATCCGCTGGTTGACCTTGCCCCACCAGATCTGGTCGCCGGTATCCGGCCGCTCGACGACCCACTTGTCCTTGGGCGAACGCCCGGTGCGGGGTCCGGTCAGCGCATTCAGCGCACCGCGATCGGTCAGCACCCCTTCCCCGCGCCGCACCGCTTCCTCGACCAACCGTGCCACCGGCAGATTCCAATGAACCGGTGCCTTCGCCGCGATGCCGTGCTGTTCCAATCGGTGTTCGCTCATCTCATGCCCCCCAGCTCGTGGTGTACCGCGACCTGCTTCCGGTAGGTCTTACTCCGCGGTCCGGATTTTGGCAAATCAAAAGACGGGAACGGGTTGCGCAACAACACCACCGCGGCGGGTCATGGCTGCCGGAAGTCCGCCCAGTCATCGGGCACGATGACCGCCTGCTGGATGAGCAGGACGTCGCCGTAGCGGCGCAGGATAAAGCGCGATGTGCTACCGCGTTCGGTCGTGCGGTGCAACTGGGTCACGATCTGACGGCCGCGCAGGCGCACCACGGCGAGGTCACCCTCGATCCGCACCAGTTGATCATCCACCACGAAATCGACCGAGGTATAGGTTCCCTGCAACGGACGCAGCGACTCGATGTAGGTTTCGCGGGTGAAGGGTTCGACCTCGCGTGACACCGGGTGGGTGAGGTTGATCTGGGCATCGTCGGCGATCAGTTCGGAAAGCCGCTTGAAATCAAAGGACCTGAAGGCCTCGATCCATTGGCCCAGGAATACATTCACCTCCGCGCGCCGGATTTCCTGCGCGGACGACACGGCCGCCAACGGTGAGGCGATCATCACCGCCACCGCCAACCAACCGATTTTCCCATACCTGCACCTGAACATGCTGGTGGTTATCCCCCGAACCGGCGCACCCCGTCGAGCAAATAGGCGTCCCCTCCCCCCGCACCCGGTCAGGCTTTCGTGCGGCGATCCATACGCCTTGCGCCTGGAACATCGCCAATATCCGGCCATTCACGCTCGCTCGTGAGGTTTCGCCTACCCGTCTTCCGATGCGACCACCACGATCCGGAACAACCGCACCGAACGGTCCAACCGCTGGACATTCATTGAATCCGGTTATCCAAGTCCTGGACAATTCGCGGGGTCGAACCCGGGCTCACGGCGGCAGGAGAACGCTGAAGACCGATCCTTCACCAACCCGGCTGCGCACACTGATCGTCCCACCATGGGCCTCGACGATACGGCGGCAAATGGCCAGACCGAGCCCGGTGCTCGTTTCCCCGCCGGTCGGCTTGACGCTGGTCGTGCAGTAGGGACAGAACACCCGGTCCATTTCGGCCTCCGGAATACCCGGGCCATGGTCCGTCACCAGCATTTCAAGAAATTCCGTACCGCCCCGCACCGCCAACTCCACGGCCGTTCCCGGCTGCGAAAACTTAAAGGCGTTGGACAACAGATTCTCGATGACCTGGCTGATGCGGTACGGATCGAATTTCCACACCGCCGCCCCATCCGGTCCGGCTACGGTGAAATGAATACGCTTGCGGTTCGCGAGCAAGGTTCCATGAATCTTTCGCGTCTCCATGAAGTCGCGCAGGTTGACCGCCTCGGCCTTGATGACCAACCGCCCCGCCTCGATCGCCGAGACATCCAGCAGGGTGTCCACCATGTTAAGCATGTCGCGGGTGGCCCGGCCGATGATCCCCAGCGAGGCGCGCTGCTCCGCGGTCAACCCGCCCGCCGATTCATCCATCAACAACTGCTGGTAGCCGCTGATCACCGCCAGTGGATTCCGCAGATCATGCGCGGCCATGCCCAGGAACCGGTTCTTGAGTTCGTTGAGTTCGAGCAACTCCTGGTATAGCCGGCTCTTCTCGAGGATGACCGACAATTGCCGTACGATCCGCTGGAAGAATTCGACATGTACGTTCTGGTAGGTACCGAGCTGGACACTGGAGAAAAACATGAACCCGACCGGTTTCTTCATCGCGATCAGCGGACAGGTCAAACTCGACCGCATCCCCTCCTCGACAATCAGCTTGGTCGATTCGGAGGCGGGATGCTCACGCAGGTAGTGCTCGAGATTGTTGAGGATGCGCGGTTCCCCGGTGTCGAGCACGCACTGAAGGCTGCTGCCCGCCATCGGAGCCGAATACCCGCGTTTGATGTAGACGCGCGGTGCATCCGATCGGGCCCAGCGTGCCCGCAACACGCGGTTCCGGTCCTCGAGTAACGAGAACCCGATGCGGTTGTAGGGAATGACCGCGCGGAACTGCTCGTAGACATAGTCGAGGACCTCGTCCAGCAGCAGCCCCGCATTGATCTGTTCGGTCAGTTGCGCAAGCCGCTGCATCTCCTCGAACCGCTGGTCCACCGCCCGGGCCAACCGGTCCATCGATCCGGCCAACCGGTCGATCTCATCACCCTGGTCACTGACCGGGGCACGGATATCATAGTGTCCCTGCGCCAACTGCTCGGCCATGGCCACCAGCAATTTCAACCGTTCCGGTCCGGCCCCCTGAACGTTCCCTCGTCCCGTCTGGTTCATACCCCCAGCCTGCACCCCGGAATCACACGGGAACAACCCCGCGGTTTACCCTTCTGCGCGTAGTGCGGCTGTCATGGAAAAGGCAATGCAGCCATCCGGCCGGGCCGGGTATGCCCTACCGTCGGCGCAGCAGCAAACGCACGGCGTCGATGATCACATCCAGCAGCAAGGTGTTTTCCGCGGTGGAAAGGGCATCACCCAACGGTGACGGTGCATCGGGCAACCGGGCCAGATCCTCCATGAACCGGGCCTTGCGCTCGGGCGATGTCTCAAGTTCCATGGCGCGCTGCTGCAACGCACGGCGATCCGCAAAGGTATCGGTGGCCTCGTGGGCCAGTTGGAGCAAGGCCAGCTCCCCTCCGTCGAGCCAGACCAATCCACACGGCGCACAGACATCGGTCTGAACCCGCACCACGGGAAGCCGGACGTCCTGTTTGCGCATGGTGATACGGCAACGCGGGCAGCGGACCGGTTCGGCTGTGCTGGCGGTGAACCGGGCGCGGACCTCTTCCTGGAGTTCGCCGCGCGGGATGGCATCACGCTGCTGGATGGCCTTGAGCCGCGCCGCCGGGATCAGGTGGCCACCACAGGCGTGGCAGTGGCGCAGGCGAAACCCTTCGTAGTCGATGTTCTCCATCGCCGCCCCGCATACCGGACACCGCCGCATGATGACCTCCGAATCGTTCCAGCCGCCGGCGCGACCGATGCGCAACGGCACGGAGGCATGGTAACACGGAGGCGCCCAGGGTCGATCTCCGATGGCGCAAAAAAACGTGGGGACCGGCTGGTTAGCCGATCCCCACGTAACGTCCGCACCGTGTGGGCGTCGCCGTTTACGGCTGCAGGATCACGCGGATGAACTTCGAGGTCTCGTTCATGGTCATCCCACCCGCCTCTTCCGTGGTAGAGAGTGCGGTGCGCAGCGGGCCGACGTTCTGCCAGGCGGCGCTGTTGCCAAGTTCCGGCGCAGTCTGGACGCGGTAGTTGCGTTCCTGCACGGCCTGCCAACTGACTTCCGCACCACCGATGCCGCTCTCCATCGAGGTGATCTCGAGCCGCGAGTTGGCGTTGTTCGGGTTGGTGCCGGCGAGGAATTCCTCGTAGTTGGTCATGCCGTCGCCATCGAGGTCGCCCGAGCCGCCGTTCAGACCGGCTGCACTGTTCGGGTTCAGGCCGTTCGCAGACTCCCAGGCGTCGGGCAAGCCGTCGCCGTCGGTATCCCAGTTGCTGAGGGTCTTGCCGGCGGTGTCGGTCTTGTCGATCAGCTTCAGGTACTGGGCCTGCTGGCCGGCAAACGGGTTGCCGTTCAGGATCACCACGAGGCCGGTGGTGGTCAGCTCGCTGTAGGACTTGTCGGTGCCCCACAGCTGTTGGGTGGGATTCGGCGACACGAGGTCGACGATGTTGTAGTTGTGGCCGGGGCGCAGGCCGAACCAGTTGACGCCGGGGCTGACTTCGACGTTCAGGTTATAGCGGTCGAACCGGTTGGTGCTGCCTTCGATGTTGTTGTTCACGAACACGAAGACCACGTCCTGCGAGGCGGCGCTGACCCCGGCTGCTTCGAACTTCGCCACGCCGATCATGTCGGGGTTCCAGCCGTTGGTGCCGGCAAGGAAGTAGTTTTCCGGGCTGCGCAGCGCGGGCGAGGCCAGGCGGGCCTTGCCGATGCGGCCGTAGAAGGCATTCAGGCCGTTGGCCCAGTCGGAGCCGTTCGCGGCGAACCCGCTGGCGATGTTGTTCCACACGTTGGTCATGTGGTTGTACCGCTTGAAGTGCGGGATTGACTTCGAGAAGTTCAGCTCATAGCGGCCGAAGTTGTTGCCCGGATCGATGCCGCGGTTGGTGTAGGTGTTGGCATTGTTCTGCAGGCCGGCTTCCTGGCCGTTGAACAGCATCGGGGCGCCGTCGAAGGCCGAGACGGTGGCATAGGCGTAGGCCACGCGCCATTGGTTGTCGTGCGGCATGATCTCGTCGTGCGAGGTCAGGTTCAACAGCAGGGGCGAGAGGTCGAAGGCGTTGCGGCGGTCATCCAGTTGCTGGAAGATCGGGAACGTCTTCGGGTTGGCCCCGGCGTAGTTGAAGTAGTTGAAGAACTGGTCGCGCCAGAAGAACACGATGTTCTCGTTCAGGATGTCGAAGTGGCGCGCGGAGCGGTAACCGACGCCGTGGCGTTTGTTGCCGTTGATCTCGCGGAAGCCGTCCAGCGACTCGGCCATGAACACGAAGTCCCACTTCACGCTGCGGGTCTTGTTGATGGTGTACTCCCAGAACTGGTTCGGGAGGCCCTGGGCGAAGTCGCAGCGCAGGCCATCGATGCCCTTGTGCGACTGGTTCTTCGGCGTGCCGACCGGGTGGCCGGACTGCTCGAGCCAGTAGATCGGGTAGTACGCGAAGTACTGCCAGAGTTCGCGGGCGTAGACATTCAGCGGCTGGAGGCGGTCCTCTTCGAGCAGGTAGGTATTGTACCAGCGGCTCTCCCAGGCATTGTTGGTGTTTGCCGGGGCCTTGGCCACAAGGGCGTCGTACACGCCGAAGTGGAAGTCTGCGGCGTCGGACCACTTGCCGAAGTCGATGCGGTCGGGGGCGACGGCCACGTCGTTGTTCTGGCCGCTGATGTAATAGGTGGCCTGTTCGTCGTAGTTGCCCTTCTTCGAGTACCACTGCGGACGGACCACGCGGATCAGGTCGGAGGCGTTGGTCGCCCAGGCGAACATGTCCACGGCGACCTGGCCGATTTCGCAATCCCACGCGCTGTGGTTGAAGGTGCCGTCCAGCATGACCCCCACCCCGGCGTTGTCCATCTCCTTGACGAAGTTGTTGAACTCCAGCATCGCATTCTCATCGGAGGACGGATCGCCGAGCACGCTGTTCACCTTCCAGTAGTTGCGGACCGCGTACGGGCTGCCGGGTTCGTAAGGCAGGCCGGTGGACGGGTCGTTCTCGCGCTGGTCGGAACCGATCGGGTGGATCGGCTGCAGCCACAGCATGTTCATGCCGAGGTTGTTGAAGTAGGTGGTGTTGATCACGTCGGGCCGGTTGGAGTTGACCAGGTACATGTCCTTGAAGGTCGAACGGCCGGTGAAGGTGTCGTTGATGGCTTCCGCGTACAACGGGTTCAGCTCGTAGATCGTGTTCTCGCGGGCCTTCTGCGGCGAGACGACCACGGCGCAGTCGCGGCGCATGCCGTTGTCGGTGTAGTACACGTACGGGCCGCCGTTGACCTTGTAGCGCGCGTTGATGCGGTAGGCGCCGGTGCGGTTGACCGGGATGGTCACGCTGAAGCGGCCACCGCCGATGTCGGTCATCGGATAGGCGCGGTAGTAGCTGGAGGCGGACGACGGGGTGATCAGGTCCCAATCCTCATCGCCCGGCAGCACCGCGAAGTCGCGGCGGTTCAGGTTCGAGAACAGCT
>CALBHI010000075.1 GCA_937894535.1 uncultured Verrucomicrobiota bacterium | reverse complement strand
CGGGGGGCGGTTCAAGCGGCATCGGCGTAAATGTCGCGGAATCAACCCTTCATTCCCGATTTTTTTATTTTGCATGGTTGACCTGCTTCACGGCCCTACCTATACTTTGGCCATCGAATCGTACCAGCACGACAGCGCCTATGTTCCCTGGAGATCAACAATGAATAAACGACTCGCACGACTGGCTGGAGTTCTCTTCGTAGCGAGCGTGTTCATGGTCCCGGTCGATTCCACGGCCCAAGCTCCCGCCGCAGCGCCGGGTAGTCGTTCTCCGATCGCCGTCCGCAAAGTGGATGGAGGCAAAGCCGCCACCCCCGTGTTTTCCGTGAAAGGGCCAGGTACGGCCACCAGCCGGTCCAAGGATTGGTTCCAGGTGTATGCCGAGTATGACACCGAGGTCGAATGGGTGGACGAGTTGAGCTTCACCTTTTACGTGTTGGTGAAGGGACGCACCAAGGATGTCCCGCCGTTTTCCTTGTTCAAGGGTGAAGTCAGCTACATTCACATTCCACAAGGCCGCAAACACATGGCGGACATGTTCCTGCATCCCAACATCATCGCCCGTTTCGGCGATGTCGATCGGGTGGCGGTGGAGGTGCGTCAGGGTGGCCGGGTTCTGGAGCGCGGCGGCAAGCCGGCCTTAACCGAAGCCTGGTGGGAGCGGTTGTCGCCCATTGAAGGGGTGTTGTTGAACCGGGGCCAGACACCGTTCGCGCTGGTCAACATCGACGACTACGAAATCATCAAGGCCAAGTAATCACCCGCCTACTCTGGATCACCCATCATGGCAAAAGGACACCGTATTCTCGCGTTGGACATAGGCGCGGGAAGCATCAAGCTGGCTGAATTCGTTTCCTTGCGGGATGGCAGTGTCGAGTTGGTGAACTTTGGTGTCAGTTCGCTCGGCGGCGATGCCGCGAGCGATGCCGAGCGCCATGCCATCATAACGGCCACGATCAAGGAATTGATGCATGACTGCCAGATCAAGCCTGGCCCGGTCCTGCTGTCGGTTTCCGGGCAGTCGGTATTCTCCCGTTTCGTGAAGTTGCCGCCGGTGGACAAGGACAAGGTCTACCAGATCATCATGTACGAAGCCCAGCAGAACGTCCCGTTCCCGATCAATGAGGTGGTGTGGGATTATCAACTGATCGGCCGTGGTGAGGGTGAACTGGATGTGATGCTGGCGGCGATCAAGGCGGATATCATCGTCGGGCTGACCGATGCGGTGGATGCCGCCGGACTGCAGACGGACCTCGTCGATGTCGCGCCGATGGCCCTCTACAATGCCGTGCGCTACAACTATAGCGATCACGCCGGTTGCACCCTGGTGGTGGATATCGGTGCCCGCTCGACCGACTTGATCTTCATGGAGCAGGGGCGGGTGTTTATCCGGTCGGTGCCGGTGGCGGGCAATGCCATCACCCAGCAGATCATGCGCGAGTTCGAATTGTCGCACGATGATGCCGAGGAGATGAAAAAGGCGCATGCCTTTGTTTCGTTCGGCGGCGCCTACGAGGATCCGAAGAGTGAAGTCGCGGGCAAGGTTTCCAAGATCGTGCGGAACGTGATGACCCGCATGCATGCGGAAATCGACCGCTCGATCAAGTTCTACCGCACCCAGCAGAACGGCATGCAACCCTCGCTGGTCCTGCTGACCGGTGGTAGTGCGATGATTCCGTACCTCGATACCTTCCTGAAGGAAAAATTGAAGGTTGATGTGGATTTCCTCAATCCGTTTGTAAATGTGCCCGTGGACAAGGGCATTTCGAGCGAACATATCGGCAAGCATACCCACGAGTTGTCGCAGGTGGTCGGTCTTGCCTTGCGCAACGTGCTGGCCTGTCCGATTGAAATCAATTTATTACCTCCCAAGGTGGTCGCCGAAAAGGATTTCCGGCGTCGCCAACCCTTGCTGGTCGTCGCTGCGGTCGGCGTCGCCCTCGTGATCGGCATGTGGGCTCTGTTCTTTGGCAAGATGGCGGCTGCCACCGAACATCAGCAAGAACAGGTGCAGGGTCGGGTTACCGAATTGGAGGCGCAGGAATTCCCGCTCAAGAACCTGGAGCGCGAGGTCGCTGCCTACCAGGAACGCCTGGCCACCCTGGATCGAGTCGTCAGCCAACGTGCGGCGCTCCCGGGTCTGCTGATGGAAGTGCAAAAGGTGTTGCCAACGGATCTCTGGCTGGTGGATGTCATGCCCCAGCGGGCACCCCAAGCCAGTGCGGAACCTTCGCGCGGCGGGATGGCGATGCGCAGTGACCAAGCCGTTCCAGCGGGATCAATCACCGGTCTGACCGTGCGCGGCATGGGGTATATCGACAAGGTCCAGTCATCGGACGATGTGAGCCGGTTCCGCGATGCGCTGCGTGAATCGGAATGGTTTTCGAACAGTACGGAGTTCATTTCCCTCCCGACACCTGCTGCCGGTGAATACACGCGTGAATTCACGCTATC
>CALBHI010000074.1 GCA_937894535.1 uncultured Verrucomicrobiota bacterium | reverse complement strand
CGCCCCGGCAGCGCTGCGGTTGCATGACAGGCTACCGGGAAGATTACCGCCTATGAGCACGCCGACACCGCCGAGCCAAACCGCCTACCAACAGGATGGCGTTACCTACCTCAACAAGATCATACAGCTCTTCGGCGGGTACAAACGGCGCGGCCTCGCCTTCCTCCAACTCGCTCCCGGCCAGCACGTCCTCGATGTCGGTTGCGGCACCGGCGAAGACGCCATCGCCCTCGCCGGCCTGACCGGCCCCACCGGTCGCGTCTGCGGCGTGGACCCGAACCCCGACATGCTCGCCGCCGCCACCGCCCGCGCCACCGCGGCCCAGGCCGCCGTCACGTTTGTCCGGGGCGAAGCCCATGCCCTGCCCTTTCCCGATGCCTCCTTCGACCGCACCCGCGCCGACCGCGTATTCCAACACCTCGCCGATCCCGTCGCCGCCCTCGCCGACATGATCCGCGTGACCCGGCCCGGCGGCTGGATTTCCCTGCTCGACGTCGACTGGGGTTCGGTGCTGATCGACTCCGGCGACCCGGCCCTGACCCGCCGCATCCTCGACTTCCACCACCGCCACCACGTGAACGCCTCCGCCGGCATCCAGCTCCACGGGCTGCTCCAACGCGCCGGACTCGCCGACGTCGAAACCTACGGCGAAACCGTCTGCGTCACCGAGTGGCCCATCGCCGCGATGATCTGGGGCCTCGATGCCCTCACCACCCAAGCCGTCGCCGAAGGCATCATCACCGCCGAGGAACGCACCCGCTGGAACCACGACCTCGCCGCACGCACCCGGAACGGCACCTTCTTTGCCGCCATCACCGGCTTCATTACCCGCGGCCGCAAACCCTGACCCACCCCAGCGGCGCCCGCATTGAACAGGCCGGCATCGAGCCCTGTCTAGCAGGATACAACGCGCATTCTGTTGGGGCGGTGCCCCTTCCTGTGCTACGGTAAACCCATGACATCGCTGTTCACCCTGCTCGCCGTCTCCTGGCTGACCGCCGCACCGGCCCCCGCGCCGACCGGCCTGGTCGTCCGCATCGACGGCGACACGCTGACCCTGCGGGCCCGCAACACGCCGCTGCAGGAGGTCCTCGCCGCCTTCGTCCAGGCCGGCGTGACCGTGAAGGTCGACCCCGACCTCGACGCCCGCGTGACCGGGTCGGTGAAGGACATGGACCTCTCCAAGGCCCTCGATGAACTGCTCGGGCCCTTCGGGTACGCCCTGATCTTCGATGTCGTTCCCGGCCCGCTCGGCAACCTCGAACGCCTCGAGGAAATCCAGGTGTTCCGCCGCGACGGCCCCCGCCGCGTCGAGCCGTTTATGCCCGAAACCAACTTTCGCATCACCCACGGCCCCACCGCCGGCAGCCCAGAATTCGTCGCCGATGAAATCCTCATCGCCTTCAAACCCGGCACCGACATCGACGCCTTCCGTCGGCTGATCGCCCAGATCGGTGGCACGGTGATCGACAGCGCCCCCGACCTCGGCATCTACCGCATCCGCCTGCCCCTCAACTCGAACGTGCTGGCCCTGGTGGAACTGCTGAAGAACAACCCGATCGTCAGCCGCGTGGAACCGAACTACGCCTACCGCCTGCCCGGCCAAACGCCCGGCCTCGCCGCTGCCGTCGGGGCCAGCCCCTCCGTCGCCGCCGCCGCCAAACCCGGCGTGCCCCCCGTCGCCGTGTTCGACTCCGGCCTGCGCGCCGTACCCGGCCTCGACGGCCTCGTCGCCGGGGCCTACGATGCGATCCGCCCGGACCGCTCGATCGAGGACCGCGCCGGCCACGGCACCCAGATGGCCCTGATCGCCTCCGGCGCCGTCGCCCCCTACGGTTCCGCCGGCTCGCCCGATGGGGTCCCGGTCATCGCCGTGCGCACCTTCGACGACAACGGCTACACCTCGAACTTCACCTTGATGCGCGCCATCGATTACGCCGCCAGCCAGGGCGCGAAGGTGTTGAACATGAGTTGGGGCTCCGAGACCGACAGCTCGTTCCTCGCATCCGCCATGCAGGCCGCCCAAGCACGCGGCCTCGTCGTCGTCGCCTCCGCCGGCAATGAACCGACCGGAAAACCCGTCTACCCCGCCGCCTATCCCGGCGTGATCAGCGTGAGCGCCCTGAACAGCGACGGCACCCCGTGGGACCAGTCGAACCACGGCACCTCGGTGACCATCGCCGCCCCCGGCACCGCCTCGTTCCCGATCGGCCACGAAGGCCCGCCCGGAGGCTACGCCGGCACCTCGATCGCCAGCGCCTACGTCGCCCGCAACCTTGCCCTCTACCTCGGCGAACACCCTTCCGCCACCGCGACCCAGGCCAAACAAGCCCTGCTCCGCACCGCCAGCCCCGCCCCCTCCACCGCCGTCCGCTACGGCAGCGGCACCCTCGATGCCGCCGCCGTCAACCGCCTGCTCGCACCATGACCCGGTCCCTCACCCAGTGGCAACCCGGCCCGGTCAACCCCTCGCTGCCGCACCGCGAACTGCACGTGTGGCGCATCCCGCTCGAACCCACCGCGCCCAACCTCGACCGCGCACGCACCCTGCTCTCTCCCGAGGAATGCGCCCGCGCCGACCGCTTCACCGTGGACGCCCCGCGCCGCCGCTTCATCCTCGCCCGCGCCGCACTGCGCATCCTCCTCGCCCGCTACACCGGCCAACCGCCGCACGCGATCGTCTTCACCACCGGCCCCCACGGCAAACCCGGCCTCGCCGGCGACACCCCGATCCGCTTCAATCTCTCCCACAGCGAAGACCTCGCCCTGCTCGCCATCACCCGCCACACCGAGGTGGGCATCGACATCGAAGCCATCGACCCGCGCCGCGCCGCCGATGACATCGCCGCACGCTACTTCTCCCCGGCGGAACAACAGCAACTCGAACGCCACACCGAGCCCACCGCCCGCACCGCCGCCTTCTTCCGCGCCTGGAGCCGCAAGGAGGCGGTCATCAAGGCGCTCGGCGAAGGCCTCGCCTGCCCGCTCACCTCGTTTGATGTGTCGCTCGATCCACACGACGCACGCCTGCTCGCCTTGCGCCGCGAACACGCCGACCCGTCGGCCTGGACGATGCTCGCCATCGACGCCGACCCTGGCTACGCCGCCGCCGCTGCCGTGATCGGCCCCTGCGACCACGCCGCCGGCTTTACGTTCGACGCGGCGGTTGCGGCCAGACGGCCCCACAACGAACCCATCACGGGTTTGTCGTGACGCCGTAAGGCGTCGTGTTCGCCTGCGATCACCCACCGCGCGAATTTTTTCCTGTTCGCTCCGCCGCAAAACCCATAGACATTCCATGTCATGAGCGACGAACCCACACCGAGCTCGCCGGTCGAGCAGCATCCCGCCGATATTGCCGACCGGCTGGAACAGCTGACCACCCACGAGGCGGTGGCCGAACTGCGCGCCTTGTCCGCCGAGACCGCCTCGGAAGTACTGACCGAACTCGACACCGAAGTCGCCAACGACATCGCCGCGCAACTCTCCAACGAGGAATTGTCCTCGCTGCTCGAAGAACTGCCGCACGACGAGGCGGCCGACATCGCCGCCGACCTGCCGCCCGAACAGCAGTATGCCGTGCTCGCCCAGCTCGACCCGCCCGAGTCGGCCAAAGTCTCCGAGCTGATGCGCTACACGGAGGATTCAGCCGGCGGCATCATGCGCGACGCCTTCATCGCCCTGCCCGCGCACCTGACCGTCGGCGAAGGCCTCGACCTGATCCGAAAACGAGGCGAAGAGGAATTCCAGGGCGCCACCTACGTGTACATCGTCGATGCGCATGGAAAACTCACCGGGATCGTCTCCATCCGCGACCTCGTGTTCCGTCCGCCCGGCCGCCGGCTCGCCGAGGTGATGAATCCACGCGTCCACTTCGTGCGCGTCGATACCGACCAGGAGGAGGTCGCCCGGCAATTTACCCAATACCACTACATGGCCCTGCCGGTGGTCGAACGCGACGGACGCCTCGTCGGCCTCGTCGAAGCCAGCCAGGTCATCGATGTCCTGCAGGAAGAGGCTACCGAAGACATGCAACTCATGGTCGGTGTTTCCGGCGAGGAAAGCGCCAACACCCCCTGGCGGCGCGCGATCAGCAAACGGACGCCCTGGCTGTACGTCAACCTGCTGACCGCCTTCATGGCCGCCGCGGTGATCGCCTGGTTCGAAGACACCCTCGCGCAATGGACAGCGCTCGCCGTGTTCCTGCCCATCATCGCCGGCCAGGGCGGCAACTCCGGCATGCAAGCCCTGACCGTCACCATCCGCAGCATGGCCCTCGGCGAACTGGAAGGCGGTGCGGCCCGGCGTGTCCTGATGAAGGAACTGATCCTCGGCCTGCTGAACGGCCTGGCCTTCGGGCTGACCGTCGGACTGATCGGCTACCTGTGGAAGGGAAGTTTCCTGCTTGGCTTGATCGTCTTCCTCGCCATGTTCCTGAACATGGTCGCCGCCGCCGCCTCCGGCGTACTCATCCCGCT
>CALBHI010000073.1 GCA_937894535.1 uncultured Verrucomicrobiota bacterium | reverse complement strand
GAATGGGTCGGCCCATACGACGACGAGAAGCTCGGTTTCCACAAGATCATCCAGAACTACTACTTTCCCGGCTGGTGGGAACCGGGAGCGATGCTGTCGCACTATGTGAACCGTCCGGCGTGGGACAAGCTGCCGACGGCGTACCGTGAAGCGGTGGCCGCGGCGTCGGCCGAAACCTGCGCGTGGATGACCGCGAAGTACGATACGCTGAACCCGGAGGCGCTCGACCGGTTGGTCGCCGCCGGGGTGCAGCTCAAGCGGTTCCCGGTCGATCTGATGGCCGCGGCGGAAAAAATCTCCATCGAGCTCATGGAGGAAAAGGCGGCGAAAAATCCGTCGTACGCGAAAGTGTACAACCACTGGAAAACGTTCCGTGCCTCGGCCAACCGCTGGTTCGGCACCGCCGAGCTCGCCTACCAGGACTACGTGTTGCGGCCGTTCGCGCCGAAGTAGGACGAAGAAAAATTTACCACCCGCTTCGCTAGAGGAAGAGGAGGGAGATGAGGGATTGATGCAACGCCTGTTGCTCTAGCAAAGCGGGTGGTTGCATGCTCACCGCCCCGCAGCCTGGGCGAGTATATCAAGCAGGTGTTCCCGGTCCAGTGCGACCGGATTGCCTTTCATGCTGCTGGAGCGGAGAGCGGCCTCGATGACCGCCTCCGGCTGGTCGATGGCGGGCAAGGCGGCGAGCGGCAGGGCGCGCACGAAGTCTTCGATCCACCGGACCCCGTCCTCCTCGCGCGCGGCGGAATTTCCATGGAGCAGCACGGCCAACTCGCGGTACCGGGCGAGCAACCCGCCTGGATCACCGGCCACGCGCAGCTCACGGATATTGGCCGCGCACACCGGGGCGAGGAACCGGGCGCAGACCAGGCCGTGCGGGATGTCCATCCGGCCTCCGATCGCCGCGGCGAATCCGTGCACCGCCCCGAGCCCGGCGTTGGCGAGGGCAAGGCCACTCCACCACGCGGCCAGGGCGAGGTCGCCACGTGCGGCCAGATCATCCGGCTGACCACAGGCGCGCGGCAAGGAACGGACGACCAACGGAATGCCCGCGCGGGCCAAGGCGTCGGTCATCGGCTGGGCACGCACCGACACAAAGGGTTCGATCAGTTGCGACAGGGCGTCGAGTGCGGTTGCGGCGGTCATGGCGGGCGGAAGCGGCACGGCGAGCGCGGGATCGATGACCACCAGCGGCGCGACCATCAGCGGGCTGCGCAGGCTGACCTTGGCCGCGCTCGACCGGTCGACCAGCACGGCATTGCGGGTCGCCTCGGCCCCCGCCCCGGCGGTGGTCGGCACCGCGACCCACGGGATGGACGGCTGGGCGACCGGCATGCCGCGGCCGATCACTTCCGCATAGTCCATCGGATCGCCGCCGTTGGCCAGCAGCATGGCCACCGCCTTCGCGGCATCGATCACACTGCCGCCACCGACCGCGACCACCAGTTCCGATCCATGGGCGATGGCGCGGGCCACGGCCTCGCGTACCGCGTCAAAGGTCGGCTCGCCCGACACCGGCACGACCTCCACCGACAAACCGGCTTCGCGCAACGACGCGTGGGCGGATTCCGCACGCGCCGGATTCGCCCCGGTGAACAGCAGGCAACGGCGACCCCACGGTGCGACCAGCCCGCCCAATTCCCGGACGCGGCCGGGACCGAAGAGCACGCGCGCCGGACCGGACCAGTCAAAAACCGGCGTCATCGGGATCCAGGTTCGCGTACTTCACGCTCGTGCGCGCCACGGCCATCAGGTCCGCCACGGCATCGCGCCAGGCCGCATAGTGCGCGGTCTCCTTGTGCGCGGCGGCGGCCGCGGCATCGCGGTAGATCTCCACCAGCAGGAACCGGTCCGGTTCGCCGGCCTGCTGCAACAGGTCAAAGCGAATCACTCCGGGTTCGCGGCGGCTTTCGCGGGCATTGATGCGGGTCGCGGCGATAAACGGTTCCGCGGCACCCGCCTTGACATGGACCTGGACATGGACAATGAGTAGGCTCATAGACGCACCGTAGAAAAACACCGTTCGCACCACAAGGAGGATTCCGCCATGTCCCGACACATCCTGACCCTGATCGCCGCCTGTATCGCCAGCCCGCTCATCCGCGCAGAAACTCCCGGGTCCGCCGCCGTCGTCGCGCCGCTCAACGTGGGCGCGGTGATCCCCGACGCGGCCGTGACCATGCTGGATGGCACGCCCGTTCGACTGTCCGAACTGACCGCGGGAAAAACGAGTGTGCTGGTGTTCTTCCGCGGCGGTTGGTGCCCCTACTGCACCAAACACCTCGCCGCGCTCAAGGAGGTGCTTCCTGCGCTCGAGGCGGACGGGGTGCAACTGGTGGCGATCAGTCCGGACTCGGTCGATGGTGCCCTCGCCGCGGCGCGCGAACACGAACTGAGGTACACCGTGGTCAGCGATACCGGATACGAGGCGATCGAGGCCTTCGGGTTGGCCTTCCGGCTTGATGCCGCGACCTTGGAGACCTACGCCGGGTACGGCATCCACCTCCCGGTGCGTGAAACCGATGGCGCGACCGTGCTGCCGGTTCCGGCGGTGTACGTGATCGATGCGGACGGCGTGGTCCGCTACCGGCACTACGATCCGGACTACACGCAACGGCTCGATCCGCAAGCCTTGCGCGAGGCCGCGACGTCGCTCACCCCGTAACCGCGCCTTCGCCCCGGCGCTGGGCCTCGATGGCCTCAAGTTCCAGCGCCGCTTTTTCCCACACCGCATTGGCCTGCTCGATCTCGGCGGGCAGGCTGGACAGGCGCTGGTTGATCTCGGAAAACGACAAACCGGAGGCCGCGCCTTCCAGCGAGTTGGCCAAGGCATGTTGTTCGGCCTCGAGTGCGGCGATGCGCGCTTCCGCCTCCTTCACCGCTTTTTCCAATACCCGCTTGCGGGCGTTGGTTTCCTGGATGCGTTCGGCCCGCTCGCGTTTTGACGCCTTGGCGCGCGACACCGGAGCCGGTCCGAATGCGGTGGCGGCCGGGGCGGTGATGGTTTTGCTTTTCTCGTCGGCCAGCTTCTGCTTGTAGTAGGCATAATCGCCCGGGAAACGGCGGATGCCGGGCGGGCGCATCTCAATGATGTTGGTCGCGACCTTGCGCACGAATTCGACGTCGTG